>JAZSDT010000085.1:0-3475 GCA_045531285.1 Eubacteriales bacterium | reverse complement strand
TCGAACCGAGGAAAGATAATTTTCGAGCAGAAATGCATCTGCGAAGCGTGGGAATACTTTACGTATTCCGAGCGACAAAGATGTATTTATGCCGTAAAGAAATTTTCTCGGCGGCATTAGTTCGACTCTTTTCGGCTATAGGCTATGCTGTGTCAGACAGTCCTATGGGGGATTTTGTAAAGTATGAAAATAACCCTATACTCATTGGTAACGGAGAGGTACAGGGCACAGGACATCACTGCTTCACTACGTCAAAGGACGGCAAGGAGCTCATCTGTGTCTATCACGCTCATAATTCTCCATGTGAAATACACCCCAGAATGACACATATTTCTCCGGCGGAATTTGTAAGCGAAAACGGTAAAACAGTGCTGAAAATTTGCGCCTATCCCAAGCTTTAAATATATCCCGACAATGCGAAACGGCGAGGTTGATTTAATGCAATTTCCTAGCATATAAAAAACAGTGGGAGTCCATTCCCACTGTTTATATTTTGATTTGTTGCGGTGCTGACGAACACGTCAGCGCCTTCTCTTTGCTGTCGAAAAATCCGACCAGGGTAGGTCCTGCTCCGCTCATTACTACGTTTAATGCACCCGATGACAGCATTCTTTCTCTTTCCGACACTACCTGGGGCGATGAAGGAAATACCACCTTTTCAAAATCGTTGAAGGTTCCGTTTGCAAGGGCGTATATATCGCCCTTTTCAAGAGCCTTTATAACGGTTGTATGGTCATAGTGAGAGTCACTGTCCGCAAGGCTGTCGAAATCCGAGTAAACCTTACCTGTAGACAGCTTTTCGCCAACCTTTGAAATAACCAGCCACAAGCCGTCAAGGTCGGCACACTCAATAGGCGTACATTGGTCTCCTATACCCGTGCAAAGACACGGCGTTTTTTCAAGACAATAGGGCACGTCCGCACCAAGCCGGCGAGCAATAGTGTGTCTAACGGTGCTGTCAAGAGAGCCAAACAGCTCCTCCATGCATTCAATAACAGCCGCCGCATCGGCAGAGCCGCCGCCCATTCCCGAGGCTGTGGGAATATTGTTTTCAAGCGTAATACTTACTCCCTGTCCCTTGATGCCAAGTGCCTCAAGGCAGGCTTTTGCGGCTTTGGTGCAAAGGTTGTCCTCTGCAGGAATAGTTTTATCTGTGGACACAAAAGCTATTTTTCCACAACAGTTCCTTTCCACTCGCACTTTGTCGGCAAGTGTAGCTCTTGCCATAACCGAGGTGAGCGAATGATAGCCGTCGGGTCTCTTTTTGCCTACTTCAAGAGTGAGATTTATCTTGGCATATGCCCATCTTTCAGCCATCACTGCTTCTTCTGTCCTATCTTATTTTCGGTTCTGTTCATAAGACGCTTGATATTTGAACGGTGCATAACGATAACTATGACCGCAATGAGAACCGATATGATGGTGGAAATAAAGCCCTTGTCCGTATTAAAGGCATTGAGAAGCATGGGGTAGAAAAAGGCACATATAACCGAACCAAGCGATATGTAGCGTGAAACGTATACGATAGCCACGAAAACAACCACAAGAACACCGAAAACCAAGGGGTTGAGACAGAGTATCGAAATGGCGGCAACAGCCACTCCCTTGCCTCCGCGGAACTTGTAGTAAACGGGGAAAATGTGACCCAGAATAGCAAACAGTGCGGCAATATACGCTCCCCCCTCGCCCATAAGAAGCATGGAAGCAAGTACGGCAACAGCCGCCTTAAGTCCGTCGCATATAAAGGTGATTATGCCCCATTTTCTTCCGTAGGTGCGCACCATATTGGTTGCACCTGCATTTCCGCTTCCGTATTTTCTCACGTCGTCGTGGTGGAATATTCTGGAAAGGATAACGGCAAAGTTAAGGCTTCCCAAAAGGTATGCCACAACTGCGCACATCAGCAGCGCTATTCCTGCTATCCAACCTCTGTCGGTTTCAAAAAGGGCTAACAGCCTGTTATCGTAATTGAAAGGAACAGCCGTCCCCTCTACAACAACTCCGTAGGGAACCTTATCTGAGCAGAGCTTTGTGAACAGATAGCCAAACTTTACTATTTCGTTGAAGCTCATTTATCTTCCCCCTTTTCTCTTATGATAAGCTTTATGGGAGTACCCTTGAATCCAAAGGTGTTTCTCAGGCAGTTTTCGATATATCTCTGGTATGAGAAATGGAAAAGCTCTGCCTTATTACAGAATATAACAAACGTCGGAGGCTTTACGCCTATCTGTGTCATATAGTATATCTTAAGGAATTTACCCTTGTCTGACGGTGGCTGAACACGTGAGGTCGCCTCTGCCAGCACGTCGTTGAGCATACCCGTGGAAACTCTCAGGTTAGACTGAAGGTTTACGTAGTTAATGTGCTCAAAGAGTGTGTCAACTCTCTGCCCCGTTTTTGCCGATATGAAAACAAGGGGAGCGTAGGTCATATAGGACAGTGCCTGATATACCTCTTCTGTAAACTTCTTTGTAGTGCCGTTGTCCTTATCGATGCTGTCCCACTTGTTTACACAGATGACAGACGCCTTTCCTGCCTCGTGGGCAAGTCCTGCTATTCTTTCGTCCTGTGTTGTAACGCCCTCGTTGGCATCTATCATAATAAGACATACGTCGCTTCTCTCAAGAGCAAGATTTGCTCTGAGGACACTGTATTTCTCAATAGAGTCCTCTATTTTGGCGTTGCGGCGTATTCCTGCGGTATCAATTAGGTTATACTTGCCATGCTCGTTTTCAACGTATGAGTCAATGGCATCTCTGGTTGTGCCTGCCACGTCAGAAACAATTACTCTCTCCTCACCTAAAATCTTGTTGACAAGAGAGCTTTTTCCTGCATTGGGCTTACCGATAACGGCAACCTTTATTGTGTCCTCGTCCTCATCTGTCTCGTCGCTGTCGGGGAAATAGGACACAACCTCATCCAGTATATCTCCCGTACCCGTTCCGTGAACCGAAGAAACTGCGATGGGGTCATTTTCAAAGCCCAACTCATAAAACTCGTAAAATTCCATAGGCGGAGCACCGACACTGTCGCACTTGTTTACGGCAAGTACAACGGGCTTGCCTGAACGCTTTAGCATATTTGCCACGTCTCTGTCGGCGGCAGTAACGCCTGTGGTGACGTCTGTAAGCATAATGATAACGTCTGCTGATTCAATGGCTATCTGCGCCTGTGTGAGAATGTGCTTAAGGATAATATCGTCTGCCTTAGGCTCGATACCTCCCGTGTCGATAAGGGTCATTTTTCTGGAGCACCATTCGGTCTCGTAGTATATTCTGTCTCTGGTTACGCCGGGAGTGTCCTGTACAATGGATATTCTCTCACCGACTATTTTGTTGAAAAACGTACTTTTTCCAACGTTTGGTCTGCCAACAATGGCTACAACCGGTTTTGACATACTATCCCTCCTTTGAGGTTTTTTATCTCGGGGGTGCTTTTTAGCAAAAAGCACCCCCGAACCCCCGAAAAGCATTTT
>JAZSDT010000087.1:0-24173 GCA_045531285.1 Eubacteriales bacterium | reverse complement strand
CCATTGTTTTGTTCTTCCTTCGGGAAGCGAAAAGCCTTCGGGCATATCGTCAAGAGATTGGAAGCAATAAGCAGTTTCAATCTTCGTGCCGATTCTGTTTCCGACGGTTTCTTTGAAAATTTCAAGGTTTTCTTCCTTTATTACAAATACAACCTTGTCAAAACCCGCCTTCATTGCGTCGTATGCGGTGTAGTCAAGAATGAATTCTCCGTTGGGACCGATAGGGTCGAGCTGTTTAAGACCACCGTATCTACTGCCCATTCCGGCAGCCATAACCAATAACGTCATAGTTTACCTCTCAATTTATAGTGGGGGTATGTCTTTGCAAATACAAGATATATTCTTAATATATAATATAATGAAGCATTTGTAAAGTCAAAAAATGAAAATTGTTGACATTTATTTGATGTTTTTTTATAATATCCATGCAAATGTGTATAAAGGGGTGTTTTTGTGACAAAACTCGAAAAAATCAAAGTGGGTGTAATCGGTCTCGGCTGTCGTGGATACGGTCTTCTCGAAACGGTTCTTGTTCCGATGTGCGAACAGAACATTTTGGAAATCGTATCGGTTTGCGATAGCTATGAAGACCGCACACTCGTATCTGCCGATTTTGTTGAACAAAAAATCAACAAACGCCCCAAATGTACAACCGATTGGAATGAAGTTGTTTGTGATGAAGACGTCAATGCCGTTCTTGTGTTGACCTCGTGGGAAGACCACGTTAAGATATGTATAGCATCAATGGAAGCGGGCAAACCCGTCGGCGTTGAAGTTGGCGGAGCGTATAAACTTCAAGATTGCTTTGACCTTGTCGCATGTTACGAAAGAACCGGCGTTCATTGTATGATGCTCGAAAACTGCTGCTACGGTCGTCGTGAATTGATGGCGCTTAATATGTCTCGCAAGGGCTTGTTTGGTTCGGTTGTTCACTGCTCGGGCGGATATATGCACGATTTACGTGAAGAAATAATCAACGGCGACATTAACCGTCATTACCGTCAACGGAATTATCTCACTCGTAATTGCGAAAACTATCCAACGCATGAACTCGGACCGATTATGTCGGTTCTGGATATAAATAATGGAAACCGTTTTGTTTCTCTTGTTTCGGTTGCCTCCTGCGCAAAAGGATTAAATGAGTTTGCAAAGGCACATAGGGGAGAAGACCATTTCCTTTCCACCTGTAAATTTGCTCAAGGTGATATCGTTACTACCCTGATCACTTGTGCAGGCGGAGAGATTATTCGCTTAACCCTTGACACTACACTGATACGCCCATACTACAGCCGTGAGTTTACGGTCAGAGGAACTAAAGGTATGTGCGAGGAGACAATGCACGGTCATTACACCTATATACTTGAGGGCATGGAGGAAGGTGTATACAATAACAAGGAAGAGTTTTACGCAAAGTACGATCATCCTCTTCACAAGGAGTATGCCGAAATGCAGGCTGTGGGAGACCACGGAGGCATAGATTGGCTTGTTCTTCGAGCTTTTGTGGAAAGTGTCAAAAGCGGTACAAATACTCCAATTGATGCCTATGATACTGCATCTTGGCTTGCAATTGGACCGTTGTCGGAAATGTCTATAGCAAACGGTAACACTGCTGTTGCTATCCCTGACTTCACAAACGGAAGATGGTTCAGACGTGAAGAGCCCAATACAGGCAAGTACTCTCTTGACGTGGTAATTACAGATAACAAAACACCTATAAAACCATAAACGCAAAACTAAACAAATTGGGAGAAGCAGTTGCTTTCTCCCGATTTTTGACTTTATATAGAACTTTGCCGTTTTGCTTTTTTTGAACGTATGCAAAGCTTGAATAGGCGAGCATTGCCGGCGGAGGCTCTCCGCTTTTTGTATGCCGAGGATTTACTTGCAATTTGCGTTGATTTCTTGACATTTGGACAAAATTGATATACAATGCTTTATACAGTGTGTATTGTATCGACTGTTTTTTGTGTATAGGGGGGATAAAATGCCAAGGTATGACGAAATAGTATTTGAAAACGATGACCTGAAGGTAAAAGCGATTGCTTGCCGTACGTCTTCAGTGGATAGCATCAACGATTTTTTCAAGGTGTTTCATGAGGATATAGAAATAAAATACTTTTATGAGGGTAGCTCTACCCTTTGCATCGGAACAGAGAACATTATTGTCGAGCCGGGCGATGTGGTGGTAATAAATCCGTACGAGTTTCACGCCACTGTAGCTAATTCCGAGGTAAAAGGGAAATACCATATTGTAGTGATAGGTTTGGATTTTTTCGGAAGCGAAAACAGCTATATGGACCTTAGGTATTTGTTTATACACCAGCGAACGCGTATTAACAACCTTATTAAAGGCAACGACAGACTTTGTCAGCTTATAAAAAACGTTACGTTTGAGGTCAACGAAAAACACGAGTACTATGAAAACGTTGTCAGAGGTATAATGCTTGAGTTATTTTCTTTGCTTTTGCGTGATTACCGTGATGTAAGACCGTTGAATTATCCCGACAGTAAGGGTATCAGACGTTATCAGACTATTTATCCTGCAGTGCACATGATAAGAGCAGATACTGCTGCAGAATACAGCATTGAAGAGCTTTCCGAAGCGTGTAACGTCAGTAAATATCACTTCTGCCGAATTTTTAAGGAAGCAATGGGAATGTCGGCTGTAGAGTACCGAAACGAATACCGTTTACAGACAGCAGAAGTTTTGCTAAGAACCACGGATATGACAGTGGCAGAAATATCCCGTAATTGCGGATTTGAAGACCCTGCATATTTCAGCCGTTGCTATAAAAATAAGTTTGGAATATCTCCGCTTAAGAAACGAGCAATATTGTCCAAATAAAAATCAATGCTGTGCATTGATTTTTTTCTTTTTGTGCAATACAATAGCTTTAGTAAAAGGAGGCAAGAACTATGGACAGTATTAAGAACATAAAAAAGATTGATATCCATGCACACGCTACGGCGTTCCCCGAATACGCACCGCCGTTCAAATGGGGCGGTAGATTTTGCTCGGGCGAAGAGGTAATAAAAATATATGACGAGATCAACGTAGAAAAGGGCGTTCTTCTGCCCATCTCCGCCGCAGAGGGACAGCTTACTCCCATGACAAGCGAGGCAATAAAATTTATTTCTGATAAGTATCCCGACCGTTTTGCATGGTTTTGCAACGTAGACCCGAGAGCTATGGATAACAATAGTGAGACCGACTTTGGTGAAATTCTTTCTTTTTACAAGAACTTGGGTGCAAAGGGTATTGGCGAGATAACCTGTCAGATATACTCCGATGACCCTAAGATCGATAATCTTTACTCCTACGCAGAGGAGCTTGAGCTCCCGGTACTTATACACATTTCTCCTAAGTTTGATTTCGGCTATGGTCTTGTAGACGAGCTGGGACTTCCAAGACTCGAGAAAATGTTAAAAAAACATCCGAAGTTAAAGGTCCTTGGACATTCCCAGTGCTTTTGGAGTGAGATATCTGCCGACAATAATGAGGAAATAAGAAACACGTATCCAAAGGGAAAGGTAACCGAGGGCAGAATAGCTAAGCTTCTTCGTGAATATCCTAACCTCTATTGTGACCTTTCAGCAGGCAGTGGTGCCAATTCTATGATGCGCGACCCAGAATATTGTTACCGCTTCTTTGAGGAATTTTCCGACAGAATACTTTACGGCTGTGATATTTGCGCCGTGACAAATACACACCAGTATATGTTTTCCGACTTCCTTGTTAAGACGGTTGAAGAAAAGGCGGTAAGCGAAGAGGTATACCGCAAGATAGTTAGAGATAACGCAATAAAATTATTGAAGCTATAAGGAGATAATGATGGAAAAATTGGCAATTCTCGGCGGAACACCCGCTATGAATAAAGAAGTTCCCGAATCCCTTTTTAAATGGCCTATTATGGGCGAGGAAGACGAGGAAGCGGCACTTGAGGTCATTCGTAATAACAAGTTTTCGGGTACGGATATAACTGAAAAGTTCCAAAACGAATACGCCGAGTGGCAGGGAACAAAATATGCTATTGCATACTGTAACGGAACTGCCGCACTGACTTCTGCTATGTTTGGTATCGGACTTGGAAAAGGAGACGAAATAATCTGCCCAACAAAGACGTATTGGGGGAGTGTTTCTCAAGCGATAAACTTCGGTGCTTCCGCGGTATTCTGTAATATCGATGACAATCTCAGCATGGATCCTGACGATATCGAGCGTTGTATTACACCTCGTACAAAGGCTATAATGGTAGTACACTACTTTGCTTATCCCGCCGATATGGATCCTATTATGGCAATTGCGAAGAAACATAACCTGAAGGTTATTGAGGACGTGTCACACGCACAGGGTGGAATGTACAAGGGCAAAAAGGTAGGTACCTTCGGTGACGTTGCTGCAATGTCGCTTATGAGCGGAAAATCGTTTGCCGCAGGCGAGCTCGGTATTCTTGTTACCAACGATACTAAGATATACGAGCGTGCTATGGCTTTCGGTCACTATGAGAGAAACAACAAGAATTACATAAAGGAAAGCGATGACCTGATGCCCTTTGCCCATATAGCGCTTGGCGGTATCAAGGGACGTGCAAATCAGCTTTGTGCTGCTCTTGCAAGAGTTCAGCTCAAATATTATGACCAACGCTGTGCAGAGATAAGAAAATCAATGAACTACTTCTGGGATCTCCTTGAGGGACTTCCCGGAATCCGTCCCATAAGAGTTGATGAGAGCACAGGCTCCAATATGGCAGGCTGGTACAGCCCGCACGGACTGTATATTCCGGAGGAGCTTCACGGCCTTTCGGTAAAGCGATTTTGCGAAGCGGTTCGCGCCGAAGGTGTACATACGTGGGACGGAGGTAACTTCTGTCTTCACACACATCCATTCTTCAAGGAATTTGACCTGAGAAATTCAGGCAAACCCTCACGTATTGAATACAACGACCGTGACGTAAGACTTGATGACGATAAATGCAAGCCGTCAGAGGACAAGCTTTGTTTTTCAGCTCCTTGGTTTAAGCATTTTGACAAGGAGATGATAGAGCTTCACGCCAACGCCTTCAAGAAGGTAATTGAAAACCATATGCAGCTACTGGACAGCGATAAGGATAAAACCCAGGGCGGCAGATGGTACGGTATGGAAAATGCTTAGGTTTGGTATTCTCGGCTCAGGGCTTGCTGCAGGCTTCCATGCCGAAGCACTTACAAAAATGCAGGACGCCGTTCTTGCCGGTGTAGCTGATCGCGATTACGGTAGAGCAGTCGCTTTTGCGGAAAAATACGGAGCGAAGTCATATTCATCCCTTGGAGCTATGCTTGGCGACAGTGAAATAGATGCGGTATGCGTCTGCACTCCAAGCGGTTTCCACGCAGATCAGGCAATAGAAATACTTAAAATGGGCAAACACGTAGTTCTTGAAAAACCAATGGCACTGAACGTCGAAGATGCCGACAGAATTATTGCAGAGGCTCAAAAATCTAATAAGCTTTTGACAGTTGTTTTTCAAAATAGATTTATACCCGACGTTCAAAGGGCTAAGGAAATAGTGAATAGCGGTGCTTTAGGAAAGCTTGTCTTTTGTGACCTTTCAATGAAATATTGGCGTGATCCCGATTATTACGCATCGTCTGATTGGAGAGGAACTTTCAAATATGACGGCGGCGGTGCGCTGATAAATCAGGGTATCCACGGAGTTGATATGCTCCTTTATATCGTAGGTGACGCTCACGTTCGCTTTGCCGAGGTCAAGACATCTTTCCATAATATCGAAACAGAGGACACAGCCGTTGCGGTGCTTGACTTTGACAACGGTGCAACAGGTACACTTCACGCATCCACCTGTGCTTACCCGGGTTTTAACCGCCGTATCGAGATAATAGGTACAAAAGGCTGTATTATTATGTCAGAGGGACATATTGAAAAAATGGTAATAGACGGTGAAGTTATGGTGGACGGTGCTGTGGAGAAGCGCGGTGCATCCGGAGATCATACGGTAATGGACACTTCCTTCCATGCTGTACAGCTTCAGAATCTCGTCAATGCCACAGAGGGCAAAGAAAAACTCTTTATTGACGGCAGAGAGGGAAGACGTGCTCTCAAACTCATAAGAGAAGTATATGCATTTGGTAAAACGTCGAGGTTGATTTAATGCAATTTTCTGGCAGATAAAAAAGATGTCAAGCACAGCTTGACATCTTTTTTATATTGGTATATAATAAGCTGAATATTTGAATTGGAGATTGCAATGAATAATATAATTTTTGACCTTGGAAACGTACTGTTTTTGTTTGATAATGTAGCGCTTACCGCTGCTTGCGGAATTGACGGAGATGACCTTCGTTTAGTTAGTGATACGGTATATGACCGTCTTTATTGGGATAGATTGGATGACGGAAGTATAGCCGATGAAGAGGTAAAAGCAGCATTTTGTAAGAGACTTCCCGAAAGATTGCACGAAAAAGCTTGCACTGTTTTTGACTCGTGGATAAAGAATATGCCTCCTGTCAAGGGAATGCACGAGCTTGTTCTAAGGTTGAAAAACGAGGGCAAAAAAGTTTATCTTGTTTCCAATATTTCCGAAGGCTTTGCAAAAACCTGGAGGAATTATTCCCATATTGAGAAAACTCTCACCCTTTTTGACGGACTTGTATTTTCGGGCGAAGTGAAAATAGCAAAGCCCGATACAAGAATATTTCATCACCTTCTTGACACTTATTCGCTTGATCCCTCGGATTGTATTTTTATCGACGATACTCAGCGCAATATTGACGGCGCTGCAAGGGCGGGAATAAAAGGTTATCTTTTCGACGGAGACGCAAACAAGCTTGAGGCGTATTTATCTGCATTTTAAAAATTCCAAAAAATGTCCTACGTTTCCGTAGTCGGCACTTTTTTTGTAGTATGCATGTACTACGTAGTCCTCGCTGAAGTCAGAAACATCAAGGTACCGTATTTTTCTTACGGTATCTTTCCTTTTTCGCTCAAGACCTATTCCCAAGCCTGATTCAATCAGCTTTTCGTAGCACTTGACGTCGTTACTCATAACTGCTACGTTTGGAACGAATCCTGCCTTTTTACAGGCTTTTATCAGTATTCTGTGCATATTGCTTTGTTCACCTAAGGAGACAAAATCCTCGTTTGCAAGCTCACATAGCAAGAGCTTTTTATTGGCAAGAGGACTGTTTTCATATACTGTCATACAAAGCTGCATACTGTATAACTCAATGCTTTCATATTTTGGATATACGTTTGATTTTTCGTCTATTATGATGTCATATTTTTCAAGGTCTCTTTCTCCAAAATCAAAGCTGATTTTAAATTTGGTTTTAGGAAATTTTGCTTTGTATTCAATAATGGCATCTGTTACGTCGCTTCTCATTGCCCTTACGAGCATTTTAATTTCACGGGTGTCTTCGCTGTATGGTGAGAGCTCTCTTACAGCGCCTCCAAGCTCATCAAACACTACTGACAGCGATTGATAAAAGCGACTGCCGTTGCTATTGAGAATAATGCGGTTTGCCGTTCTGTCAAAAAGCTTGCACCCAAGTTCAGCCTCAAGCCTTCTGACTGCTCCTGAAACCGATGAGGTTGGTACCATATGTATCTCGGCGGTTTTGGCAAAGCTTTCGCTTTTGGCACTTTCAAAAAAATATTGCAATTGCAGTAATTCCACGTTACAGCCTCCTTAAGTATACTTCTTAATTAATATACCACATTATTAAAAGTTCAGCAAGAGGAGTTTAGTAAATTATTTACAATTTCCTGGTTTTGTAATAAAATAACAGAAGAATTTTATTAAGGAGGAATAATTGTGAGTAAAGCAGATATAATTTTTTTAAACAACAAAGCAATGGAAGAGCTGGGAGTCCTCGATATGAGGGCGGTAATGAACGACGTAGAAAACGTATATACGCTTAATAACAAAGGCGACGTTATTGCTCCCGGTAAATGTGTAATGCGTTGGGGAAAGACTGTAGAGGATGAAAACGTTCTTGGAAGAATCAATGCAATGCCCGGTTACATAGGCGGAGATTACGATATGGCGGGTATTAAATGGATCGGAAGCGGTCCTCAGAATTATAAAAAAGGACTCCCCAGAGCCAGTGTTACAGTAATACTCAATGATCCCGACACAAAGCTTCCGCTTTGTGTAGCGGACGGTACTGCGGTCAGCACTATGCGTACAGGTGCTTCCGGAGGTGTGGCGATAAAGTACCTTGCAAAGAGCAATGCAGAGGTTATGACAATTTGCGGTGCAGGAGCACAAGCACCTACACAGCTTGAAGCCGCATTAATCGCCCGTCCTTCAATCAAGAAGCTGTATGTGTATGATATACGCATGGAAAATGCTCAGCGTTTTAAAGAGGCTACCCTTGAAAAGTATCCCAATCTTGAAATTATTACTACCTCTGATATAGAAACCGCAATAAGAGACAGTGACGTGATCGACTGTGTTACACTTGCAAGCGAGCCTTTTATAAAAGGTGAATGGTTGAAAAAAGGCGCTCTCGTTATGAATATGGCTGACTATGAGGTGGACAATGAATGTGTGAGACGCTCCTCCAAGGTGGTTGTCGATTATTGGGAAAACGTAAAGCACAGAATGATAAGCACTGTAGCACTTATGTGGCGTGACGGTTTGTTCAAGGACGAACAGCTTCATGCCGAAATAGGACAGATAGTTTGCGGAGAAAAATCACCCAGAGAAAATGATGACGAAATAATTTATTTCAACGCTGTCGGAGCAGGCATTATGGATATTGCTGTAACGGCACGTTGCTACAAAAATGCAATTAAAACCGGCAAGGGCGTAAAGCTACCCTTCTGGGAAGATTAAAAATATCAGCCGAACATTTATGTTCGGCTGATATTTTTATATACTAGGAAATTGCATTAAAGACCGCATTACTGTGAATGTATATAAGTGTATTAACAAACCTTAAGAACTACCTTGCCGATGTTTTCGTTTCGCTCAAGTATTGCGTGAGCCTCCTCTGCTTCTGTTATAGGAAGCACCTTGTATATCGAAGGCTTCATTTCCCCGCTTTCGATCTTGGGGAAGACTTTCTCTGCAAGCTCTGAGAGAATATACGCTTTAAAATCCGGAGACCTGTTTCTCAGCATACTTCCCACAAGGTGCAGACCTTTGGTGAGCAGTGGACGTAGAAGCACATCTGTTTCGATGCCCGAAAGGGTCGATATTACTATCCAGTAGCCGCCCTTTGCCATGTACGGAAGGCATTTGCCCAACGTTTGTCCTGAAAGGCAGTCCATTGCCACGTTGACAGGAGTACCGCGATCTTCCTCTCTTTTGAGGGCTTCTTCTACCGATTCTTTGGTGGAGTTGATAATGACGTCGGCTCCTAACCATTTTATTTTTTCGGCTATTTCATCGGATAAAACCGAAGTGATCACTCTTGCCCCAAACGCTTTTGCCATAGGAATAGCTACCGATGCAAGTCCTGATGCACCTGCAGGGATAAAGGCTGTCTGTCCCTTTTCAAGATGTCCCTCAATAAATAGATTCAAGTACGAAGTGGCGTATGCCTCAGGTATTGCCGCGGCTTCTTCCATTGTCAAGCCTTTTGGGACAGGCAGAAGCATATCATGCTTTACAGCTACGTATTCGGCATAACCGCCACCACCAAGCAAAGCACAAACTCTGTCACCGATTTTCCATTTTTCAACTGCTTTGCCTACACTTTCTATGACACCTGCAACCTCAAGTCCCATCCATTCGGGACAGCCTTCGGGGGAGGGATATTTGCCTTGTCTCTGTAATAGATCAGCCCTGTTCAGTGCAGCCGCGTGAATTTTTACCAGTACCTCGTCATCCTTTATGACAGGGTCAAGAACCTCGGACCATACAAGGTTTTTGTTTTTGTCTACGAGCATTGCTTTCATTTCAGTCGCTTCCTTTCATTGAGAGTGCTCTGCCGCCATCACAGACGTATGTTTGTCCTGTAATGAATCTGGCTTTGTCAGATACAAGAAATTCCACAAGGTTTGCTATATCCTCCGCCGTACATTTTTCACCCAGCAGATTGGTGTCGTAGGCATAGTGACGTCCGCTTTCGGTAGTAGTATCTACTTCGTCGCGGCACACCACTCCCGGTGCTACGGCATTAACGTTGATCTTGTACTCGCCAAGCTCTTTTGCAAGTGCTTTTGTAAAAGACATTATACCACCCTTCGATGCGGCGTAGTCGGAACATCCCTTGAGACCGTTGAGACCGACGGTAGATGCAAAGTTGATTATCTTGCCTCCTTCACCCTGACGCACCATAATTCGCGCCGCCGCACGGCTGGACCAAATAGCACCGTAGAGATTGACTTTTAGCACAGTATCAATAACGTAATCCTCTTGGTCGATAAGATGTGCATATTTTACGTTCTTACCTGCTATTCGTGAGCTTCCGCCTGCAACGTGCACCATGGCATCAAGTCTGCCGAAGTCAGCCGCCGCTTGCTCAATAGCATCGGTTATGCTTTTTGAATCCGATACGTCGGCAACGTATCCCTTTGCAGTGCCGCCTGTTTTCTCAACTTTTTGTACCGTTTTGGCAACAGCTTCATCGTTTATGTCATTTACAGCTATTATGTAGCCTGATTTTGCAAGAGCAACTGCTGTGGCACAGCCGATAAAGCCCCCGGCACCTGTAATAAATGCAACTTTTTTCATCTTACTTTCTCCTTAATATTCATACGTTATCTCTCTGTTGGGGATCGTTTCTTGTGTTTGTATTTGTTTTGTATATGTGTTTTTCGTAGCCTGTCGGTTTAATCAATATTGTACCCATTGAAGTTCACACCGCATATTATTTGGCTAAGTACTTCCTGAACAGCATATTCGTGACCGTATGAATAAGGATTCTCTTTTTTGCCGGTAATGTATGCGTGGAAGTCCTTCATCATTTCATCGTATCTGCCATTTGCTGTGTTGTCCTCAAACGGAAGAAGTATCTTCCTGTCTTCATATGTCTTATCTGCTATCTTTCTGTCAGACCAGGTTACAGTTAAAGGGCGCTCCATTGGACGTATATCAAATGTTCCGTTACTTCCGGATACAGTGAATTGGCGCCTTCCGAATCCGTTTACTTCAACCGAGGAAACAAAGACTCTTGCCAAAGCTTTTTCATATTCTAATACTGCCAGAGTGTTGTCTTCGAAGTTAATGCCATCAAGACCTGTTGACTTCATAAACGACGTGATTTTTTGCGGTTTCCCGAGAATATATACTATCAGGTCAACAAGATGCGAGCCCAGAATGTACATAATACCACCGTTAAAATTAGTAAGCCATTTTTTGTATTCTATGGGATGAAAGGTACTCATTTCTGCGTTAATTGAATAAATCTCGCCAAGCTTATCGTCATTTATCATTTCCAGACACTTTTGTATGGCAGGATTATATCGGTACATATAAGCAAGCTGTAATATAAGCCCCTTTGATTGTGCTGTGTCAAGCAGATGACGGTATTCTTCAAGCGTACCGCCGGCAGGCTTATCCATATGTACGTGCTTGCCCGCATCTACACATTTTTGTGCGGT
This sequence comes from Eubacteriales bacterium, assembly GCA_045531285.1. GTDB lineage: Bacteria > Bacillota > Clostridia > Oscillospirales > SIG627 > RGIG6353. Next base: position 12,622 of record JAZSDT010000087.1, on the reverse strand, counting down.
TTCGGTCAGATGCCACACGTCTGTTTCTATCATAACGGCATCGCTGTTTTTGATTATTTCATTTACACTCAAACGGGGCAGATCAGCATATTCCGGATTGCTTCCTCGCTTTTCTACCCATCTTTCGTTTTCTTCAGCCCATCCTACTATCTCGAAAAGCTCGGGGAATTTTCTTACAGCAAGCATTTTTGCACCGCCGTGATTGTGTCCTATTCCTATTTGCCCTATCTTTATCTTTTTCATATTTCTCTCCAGTCAAAAACTGTTCCTATAGGGAAGTTGGGGTCATCGCACAATTCGTCGAAAATTTTCGGTGCATCGTGTGGAGACACAATTCTTGATATTATAGGAGCTACTTGAATGCGCCCTGCGGAAATCATATCGAGTATTGCATTGCAGTCATCGTGATGTGTCCAATGATGTGGGTAGGATTCAAATTTCGGACGTACGAAATTGTGCGCTCCAATAAGTTTTATACCGGGACGGTGTACCTGCTGATAATAGTCTACCGTGCTGTCGGATACTCTTGTACATCCGAGGAGAGATATTCGACCTTGCCAAGAGGCACACTCGAGTGCCTGTATCATTGCTTTTGATACACCTGTTACCTCTACCGTGGCACGCACACCTTTGCCACGTGTTGTTTTCATTACCTTTTCAACAAAATCTTTATCGGCGGGGTCAAATGCGTAGTCGGCACCAAGCTTCAATGCCAGCTCACGCCGTGCGGGGTTCAGGTCTGCTGCTATCAATGGATTAGCTCCCGAAGCTCTCAAAAACTGCGTTGCAAAAATACCCAGAAGTCCTTGACCCATAACCATTGCACTCTCACCAAGCTCAAGCTCAAGCTTTCTGACACCGCCAAGCCCCATAGATGCGATGATTACGAATGCCGCCTCAATGGACGGAATATCGTCATCCACCACTTTTGTTATTTCTGCATCTGTTCTGATGTTGTATTTTGAATGGCATCCGTGATATACCAAAACTCGGTCGTCTTTTTTTACCTTTGATACTTTGTCGCCTGTTTTTAAAACGTATCCTATACCGCAATATCCAAGACCTTTTGGCCAGCTTCCCCAAACGTTTTGCATACCCATAATATTTGCTCGTTCTGTACCGCCGCTAACTACGGTGTATTCCATTTTGGTAAGCACTTCGTTTTCCTTAAGGTCTTCCCGAACTTCATTATCCACCAATTCGGCAGTGTGTATTTTTGTAAATAGTATCTGTTTGTTTTTCATACATACTTCCTCATTTTATCTTTTTTATACCGTCAATAATTGCTCTGACCGTTCTTAGGTCAAGCTGTTCCTTAGTGCTGGAGACCGAGTATCTGTCTACGCAGAATATTATCTGTCCGCCAAGGATTGGGTTGACTATTCTCGAAAGTAAACCGCTTTTACCCGATGCATGATAGCTTACGGGTGTTTTTACTTCGCGCTTCAATATGGTCATGGCTTTGAAGCTTTCTATCATTTCGTCGTCACTGTTTGCTACGGTGACGATTTTTATTATGTCGGGCTTCCTTTTTTCCATAAACAGTGCAAGGTCAACTACCTGTCGGCTGTCCATAGCTATACCGGGATGACAGGAAAGAAGTACTTCTGCACCCATTTCGTGTACCTTTTCTATTGTCTGGCATTGCTTACTAATGATTGTGTTGTCGGTTACTATTTCACGGGGATTCCCTTTGGTGAAGGAATACTTGTCTTCTCCGCAGAAGGCTGTTTTCGAAGGCAGATGGAATGAATACCCTTGCATATCGATTCCTGCGGCTCCTGCCTCGACTGCATCGAGCATAGTTTGTATACGTGCTTCTTCGTCAAACCCTGAGCTATCGCCTTCATACGTTATATTGTAATTCAGTGCAAGTACAGGTAGCTTTGATGCGGCGATAACTTCCTTCACTTTTTCTCTGTCACCAAGCATAGACAAATGCAAATCTATCATATCCGCACCGCCGTAAACACAGTTCATGATTTCAGCAATTGCCTCGTTGCAGCTTTTTTCTCTTACTACACCTGCAAGGGCAGGGGCAGTGAGTCTTGATAATTTTTCCATAGCAATACCTCTTTTCCTTATAACCTTCAACGGCATTGTAACACAATTAAAAAAACAGGTAAATGTCAAATGTGGTATTTTTGTCATTTTTGATACTAAAATTATTGAAAAATAATAATAACTATGCTAAAATAAGCCGAAGAGGTGAAAATGTTGGATAAGGAAATTTTATCAAATTTGGTTATTACACGCTTTTGCTCTGCATCTACTATGTACAACAGTGAAAATACCATTACAAAAAGAACAGACCGTCCAAGCTGGGCGATGGTACTGAAATATGAGGGGGAAACAGAGTACTACAATAACGGAAATAAATATATTTCAAACGTTAACAACTCGGTAATACTCCCTAAAGGAAGCACATACGAGTGGACCTGCACAAAAGCAGGACATTATGCCATTATTGAATTTGATGCAAACTTTTCCTGCAATACGATACTCAGCTTTGCTATACAGGAAAGTGATAAGCTTTTACGGCTTTTCAAGGAGCTGGAATATAAACAGGCTGTGAATACACCAATGTATTCGGTCGAATGTATAAGGGATTGCTATAACATACTGCTTACTCTTGTACGTCTGTCCGAGAAAAAGTATACACCCTCAATAAAACAACAAAAAATAGCTCCCGCCATAGACTACATAATAAAGAACTGCACTTGCAGTATTACAAACCGTGAGCTTGCAGAGCTTACAGGAATGTCTGAGGTTTATTTTAGAAAGCTTTTCCGTCAAATACAAGGTACGTCGCCTATTGCTTTTGCCAGACAGTTGAGAATAGAAAAGGCAAAAGAAATGTTAAAAAGTGACTACGGTACAATCGGTGAAATTGCGATTTCTTTGGGCTATCAGAACATATACGATTTTTCACGCGATTTCAAAAAACATACAGGTGTATCTCCCACAAATTTTTTAAAGACTATTGACAAAATGATATCATTGTGATATCATATAATCGTATAAAGGAGGTAATTGATATGACAGAAAAAGTGCTTAATACAAAAAAGAACGGAATGTTTGCTCTGATACTGATATCCCTTATTTACATATTGGGTATCGTAGGCTTTATTTACGGCTTAGTGTTGACAGAGCAGGGGACAATGGCTTTGGGAATAATACTTGCAATTTTGGGCGGTATAGTGATGTGTGTAGGATGGCTTCCTTATTTGGGACTCAAGGTGTTGAAGCCTCAGGAGGCATTAGTACTTACCCTTTTCGGTAAGTATACCGGCACACTCAAAGGAGAGGGCTTTTACTACGTTAATCCCTTTTCTGTTTCTGTAAACCCTGCCGCAAATACTAAGCTCAATCAAAGCGGTGACGTAAAAACAAAGGTGGCACCTGCAAATATTAACGGTCTTTCCTACGAGTCGGTATCTAGAAAAATCAGTCTTAAGATAATGACACTTAACAACAACCGACAGAAGATAAATGACTGTCTCGGCAATCCCGTAGAAATCGGAATTGCAGTAACGTGGAGAATAACCGACACGGCAAAAGCCGCGTTCAACGTAGATAACTACAAGGAATTTCTTTCACTTCAATGCGATGCGGCGCTGAGAAATATAGTGAGAATCTATCCTTACGACGCAGCACCCGGCATTGATACAACAGGTGACGGAGTTGCCGATGAGGGAAGTCTCAGAGGCTCCAGTGACGTGGTTGCACGCAGAATCCGTGACGAAATTCAGGAGCGTGTTGACGAGGCGGGCATCGAGATAGTTGAGGCTAGAATAACGTACCTTGCGTATGCACCCGAAATTGCCGCAGTAATGCTTCAAAGACAGCAGGCGAGTGCTATAGTTGACGCAAGAAAGCTCATTGTCGACGGAGCTGTGGGAATGGTCGAAATGGCTCTTGACCGTCTTAGCGAAAAAGGTACGGTAGAGCTTGACGAGGAACGTAAAGCTGCAATGGTTTCAAATCTTCTTGTAGTGCTTTGCGGAAACCGCGATGCACAGCCCATAGTAAATTCGGGAAGTCTTTACTGATATGGCAGATAATCAGAAAAAACAGATACCGCTCAGACTGTCGGAGAAGCTGTATAACGCCCTTGCTTCATGGGCTGAAGACGATTTTCGTTCGGTGAACGGTCAAATAGAGTATCTGCTTACGGAATGTGTGAAGCAACGAAAAAAGAATGGCGGCTACGTGTCAAAGGATATTGACACACCGCCCGACCTTAGCTTTTTAGAGGATGACCATGAATAATATAATAGAAATACAAAATTTAACCAAAAACTACGGCACGGTCAAGGCGGTACAGGATATAAGCTTCAGCGTCAGAGAAGGCGAATTGTTTGCTTTTCTTGGAGTCAACGGTGCCGGAAAATCTACGACAATAAATATTATGTGCACAACACTTTCAAAGGATAGCGGAAGAGTTATAATCGACGGTTCTGATATAGATACAGATTCGCTCAGCGTCAAAAAGAAGCTGGGTGTGGTGTTTCAGAATTCGGTGCTTGACCGAGCATTGACTGTTCGTGATAATCTTGAGCACAGAGCATCGCTTTACGGAATATGTGGCTCCGATTTTAAAAAGAGACTTTCCGAACTTGCAGATACGTTTGACTTTGGAGATTTGTTAGGCAGAACTCTCGGTAAGCTTTCAGGCGGTCAAAAAAGGCGTATTGACATTGCCAGAGCACTTATACACAAGCCGAAAATACTTGTTCTCGACGAGCCAACCACAGGACTTGACCCACAAACAAGAAAGCTTATCTGGGATATCGTAACCGACCTGCGCAAAAGAGAAAGGATGACTGTTTTTCTCACTACACACTACATGGAGGAAGCCGCCGATGCCGATTACGTTGTAATAATCGACAGTGGAAAAATAGCGGCTAAAGGTACTCCTCTGGATTTGAAAAACGCATACACAGAGGATTATATTACGCTGTATAATACGGACGAAGCGAAGGTTACTTCTCTTGGTATGCCGTACGAAAAAATACGTGATGCATACCGTCTGAGAGTGCCTGATACAGCAAAGGCAACAGAGCTTATAATAAGCCGTCCCGATTTGTTTTGCGATTATGAGATAACAAAGGGTAAAATGGATGACGTATTTCTTAACGTTACAGGAAAAAAGCTTACGGGAGGTGAGGGCAAATGAAAACTCTTTTGGCAGTTATAAAAAGGAACGTCAAACTCTTTTTCAAGGATAAAGGGATGTTTTTTACAGCTCTTATAACTCCCGGTATACTCCTTTTGCTATATGCTACGTTTCTCGGAAATATATACAAAGATACTTTTTTGTCTGTATTTCCCGAAGGCTTTCAGGTAGATGAGAGCCTTATAAATGGGTGCGTTGGAGGGCAGCTTATATCGTCCATCCTTGCCGTTTCCTGCATCACAGTAGCTTTTTGTTCCAATATGCTTATGGTACAGGACAGGGCTAATTCCACAGTTAACGACCTGTACATAACACCTGTGGATAAGAGCGTTCTTTCGGTCGGATATTACGTTGCCACTCTTCTTTCCACTCTTTTGATATGCTTTGTTTCTACGGGAATATGCCTTGCTTATATAGGTGCTGTAGGTTTTTATATGTCGATGTCCGACGTGCTGTTTCTCTTACTGGACGTATTTATACTTGTGATGTTCGGCGTAGCAATATCAAGTATAATTAACTTCTTTTTATCGACCCAGGGACAAATATCGGCAGTGGGCAGTATAATAAGTGCCGCTTACGGTTTTATATGCGGTGCATATATGCCGATATCTCAGTTTTCTGACGGTCTTCAAAAGGTGCTCTCCTTCTTTCCGGGTACGTACGGTACGTCACTTGTACGTAATCACGCAATGCGAGGCGTACTTGCTGAAATGGAAAACCAAGGCGTCCCCGAAGCAATGATAAACGGAATAAAGGACACAATTGACTGTAACGTGTATTTCTTTGATAAGGCAGTGAACACAGGCACAATGTACGCCATAGTCGGTGGTACGGCGATAGTGTTGCTTATAGCCTATATATTGATGAACTTGCTAAAAAGAAAGCAGCGAAGCTGATGCTTCGCTGCTTTCGTTATGGTTACTTTCCGTTGTGGAGATAGTCGAGGAGCTGTTCCTTTGACATATTACCGATTCCGAGATAGTCGAGAGTGTAACGGCTTTCTGCAAAGAAGTTCTTCTTGTGCATTGCACCCGCAAGAGTTATCATAGAGTCGATAATAGGTGTGGGCACACCGTACTGTACGCCAAGGTCGTGATAGATCTTACATCCGATCGGCACGTCCTCTGTCATATATCTGTGGTGAATGGTATTAGGTCCTGTGTTACCCTCGTTTGAAGGCTGATCGAGAGGGAATACAACGTTGTCGTTGCCGTTTTCGTCAAGTCCCATATATTCCTGTGTGAGTACGCTTCTTCTCGAGAAGAACATTTCGTACTTATACGTAGGACAGCCTACGCCAATAGCTTGGGCAAGTGCGATTTCTTCATTATAGAACTGATACTGTACTTCGCAGATAGAGGGGCAAAGACCGTGAGAATACATTGAGTAAGTAGTCTTGTCGTGTCCGCAGAAGATAACGCCCCAGTTTTCCATTGTGGAAACACCGAGGATGGTAGCGGGAACGTGTATAACAGGGTTAACGTTTGCAAAGTCAACGTCAAGAACTGTTTCAGCCTTTGCAGGACCGTCACCGTTTGTTACTGCATCCATACAGGGCAGATATTTTGAGGATTCAAGGAAGTCGTCTGTATCCTTCATAGGCATTGCCGCACCGCGAAGTGTGATAGCGCGGTATTTTACACCAACGTGAGGGAATTGGAATTTGCCAATGCTCTCAATTCTCGTACCGTAAGGAGCAGATGACCAACCGCCGACGATTACATCCTTTTTACAGCCTGCTTCGTACATAAGACGGCGGAGAAGGAGACATCCGAAGTTGTCGGCAAAAATGTGAATTACCATGCCGTCCTCAAGGTGAGGAATAAGAGCACGGAATATAGCCTCATGTCCCCAAGAGCCACAGCCTACGATGATGAGCTTTGCACCCTTTACAGCTTTTTCGATGTCGCTTGTAACAATGTCGAAATGAGCACGTCCCGAACGTTCAAAGCAGTATTTGTTTCTCTGAATGCCGTCGAGAAGAATACCTGTCTTGTCAACGTCCTTAAGGGATGTTGAAGCAAAAGGCTCAAGGTCATAAAGTCTTACTTCGCGTCCTGCAAGCTTACAGTCTGCAGCACAGGTCTTACCAACTGCACCACCGCCGAGTACGGCTATGGGAGCGTCCTTTAAATAATCAAGATTTCTCATATTTTTTTCCTTTCATTTGAAAAGTATTTACAATTTCATTATAATATGTTATTATTGATTATTCAAATTGATATATTTGATAAAATCAATCAATAAAAGTGATAGGTGCAAAAATGGATATACAAAGCATAAGAACCTTTGTTCAAGTGGCAACGTTAGAGAATTATACAAAAGCAGCATCAGAATTGAATTATGCCCAATCAACTGTGACAATGCAACTGAAACGCTTGGAGGAGGAATTGGGGTATCCTCTTTTTGAAAAAATCGGCAGAAGAAATTATCTTACCTCACAAGGTAAAAATTTCCTTTCTTACGCAAATCGAATACTTTCTCTTATGCAGGAGGCAACAGCGCTTTCCGATGACCCCAAATCCATAAAGGGCACAGTAAGGGTAGGCGCTCTTGAATCACTTGTGTTTTCCAAGGTTTTGCCAAGGCTTTCCGAATATCGCAAAGAGTATCCCAATGCTGAAATAATTATTAAGATCGCTGAAAGCACCGAGCTCCTCTCAATGCTCAGAGAAAACAGAATAGATATAGCGTGGGTATCCGGTGAGCGTATTACGGACAATACTTTCAAATGTCTTTCTCTTCAGGAAGAACCTTTGTCATTTGTTGCATCGGTAAATCATCCTCTTGCAAAAAAGAAAACCACAGTCAGTGAGATTCTTTCATACCCGGTAATATCTACCGAACCATCGGGCTATTGCTACGCAAAGCTTCACGAGTTGGCTTCATCTTGCGGTGTTGAGCTCACCCATGCCGTTACAGTGGAAAGCATACTTGGAGTGTCGCAATTACTTCACGACGGCATCAGTGTTGCTTTTTTGCCGTCATATGCTGTTACCGATACGGAACTGATACATTTGAATACGGATTTCCCCAGGCAAACCAGATATAGCCAGATGCTTGTGCTTGACACAAAATGGCGTTCCCCGTTAATCGAAGGCTTTTCGTCTGTAATGTATTGACAAACAGGTATTTTTTGTTATAATTGTAGTATCTTTTATGAAAGGAAAAATACAATGAAACAACTAAAAACCTTTGTGTCTTACACAAAAATTATCCTAGTAGCCTTGCTGTTGGCACTTAATTACCAATTGTTTATCGTAATTAACAGCTTCGCGCCGGCTGGCTTGAATGGAATAGCCACCATGATACAATACAAAACAGGATTCAGTATCGGATATATGTCACTGATTATAAATATCCCCCTCTGTATACTTGCATACTATCTAATAGACCGGATGTTCGCAAAGCGAAGTCTGGTCTTTTGTCTTGTGTACGCCTTTTCGTATCTGTATTTTCAAAAAATAGGCTTTGAAGCTTTTCAGTACAACGCCAACGGACACGATACAATATTTCCGGTAATACTCAGCGGTGTTCTAAGCGGATTTGTTTACGGTATATGCTTCAGAACCAATGCCTCTACAGGAGGCACTGATATAGTATCGAAGTATATCAGCCGAAAAATGCCTCAGCTCAATTTCTTCTGGGTAACCTTTACACTCAATACTATTGTTGCCATATGCTCTTTCTTTGTATATGCAAAGCCGGGTGAAGCAGGAAAACTAATCTACGATTATAAGCCTGTTTGCCTTTGCATACTCTATTGCTTTATTTCAAGCTACCTTGGAAGCTATATTATAAAGGGTTCAAAATCTGCCTGTAAATTTACGGTCATTACCTCTCATGCTGACGAGATAACCAACGAGATAATACACAACCTAAAACACAGCTCAACTAAGATAACTGCCAGAGGAGCATACAGCCATGACGAAAAGGAGGTTATCATCTGCGTTGTAAATAAGCACCAGATAGTTGATTTTAAAAATATGCTTAGTAAATATCCGGACACCTTCTCCTTTTTCGAGACGGTTAACGAAACATACGGAAATTTCAAAAGAATTAAATAGATATACTATTGCATAATTACTGGTTTTATGGTATTCTAACCTTAGTAAAGCTATGGAGGTATATCATGATGTTCACAGTGAAAATGCATGAAAATGAGCTTTGGTGGGGAGGCTCTGCGGATGACGGCAAATATATGCCATTTTCTGCCGATACTCACCGTTGCGGCGATTTCAGAAAAAGTGCATCCAACCAGACTATGCCCCTTTATTTGTCAAATCAGGGCAGAGTTATATGGTCGGATGCTCCTTTTGCATATGAAATAAAAAACGGCGAATTTCTCCTTGATGGTGATGGACCATTCTATCTTGAGCAGTTTGGTACAACTCTGCGTGAAGCGCACCTCGGTGCAAGGGCTAAATTCTTCCCTTTGAAGAAGAGAACCCTCAATCGCGACTTTTTCAAAACTGTTCAGTATAACACATGGATAGAGTGTCTGTACAATCAGACACAAGAGCACATACTCCGTTACGCACACGCTATTATCGACAATGGCTTTGAACCCGGTATTCTTATGATAGACGAGGGATGGCACGGCAGATACGGAAATTGGGACTTTGACAGACTCAAATTCCCCAACCCCAAGGAAATGGTGGACGAGCTTCATTCACTCGGCTTCAAGGTGATGCTGTGGATAGTACCCAACGTATGCCCCGACGGTGAGTTTTTCATAAAGCTTCACGAGAAAAATATAGACGATTACAGAAACGGCACAGGTGACGGAATTTTCATTAGAGATAAAAATGCTCCCTACCGTCCGGCACTGTTTACGTGGTGGAACGGCTTCAGCGCAATGCTGGACTTTTCAAACCCTAACGATACCGAATTTTTAGACTCGCAGCTTCAGCGTCTTATGAAAGAGTACGGTGTTGACGGCTTTAAATTTGACGGCGGTACAATCGGTATATATTCAAACAGTGTGACAGGCGAGATCCTTACAGATAAAACACCTGCCGAGCTTAACATGGAATGGAACAAATTTGCACAGAAATATGAATACCACGAATACAAGGATACCTACTGCGGAGCGCAGTATCCTACTATACAGAGGCTTTGCGACAGAACACATTCATGGAGCATAAAAAAGCGGGGCAGCATTGATTTGGACTACGGCCTCGATACTGTAATCCCTTGTTCTATTGCTGAGGGTATAATCGGTCACCCATTTATCTGTCCGGATATGGTTGGCGGTGGTTCTTGGCATTGTTTCCTTCCCGGCGAGCCCATTGACGGAGAGCTCTTTGTACGTTGGGCACAGCTTTCAGCACTTTTCCCTATGATGCAATATTCAAAAGCCCCTTGGGACGTACTGAACAAAGAGGACTGTGAGCTTGTAATAGAAGCAGGTAAGCTCCATAAATCTTTCACCGATGAGATAATAGAAATGGTGACTCGTGCCGAGGAAACAGGAGAGCCTATACTTCGTTCGTTGGAATATAATTACGCAAATCAGGGCTACGCATATATTCAAGATGAATTTATGCTTGAGGATAAATACCTTGTTGCCCCCGTTATAACCAAGGGTGCACGGGAGCGAAAGGTCATTATCCCCGAGGGTGAGTGGATAGCCGATGACGGTAAGATTTACACAAAGGGCGAGTATATCATTCCGGCGCCCATTGACAGACTTATCTATTTTAAAAAGAGGTAACTATGCATACATTTTTAGGTAAATGGATAACTAACGGTGAATTTGCCCAGCTTCAGCCGCGAAGGGTATTTAAAAAACAGCTTGAAAAGCTGGACCTTCCCTGTACGGAGCATCTGAACCGCCATATACTTTTTCGAGGAAGCTTCAATGCCGATAGCATTGAGGGGACAAAAATATTTATAACTGCCGACGATTATTACAAGCTTTACGTAAACGGAACCTTTGTTGCCCAAGGACCTGCTCCGTCACATCACTACCGATACAATTACAATGAAATTGATATAACTCCCTATACAGTGAAAGGTAAGAATACCGTTGCCGTACATACCTACTATCAAGGACTTATAAACCGCGTGTGGCAGAGCGGAGATAACAGACACGGACTTATTCTTGACGTGGTACAGTGCGAAAAAACACTTCTGTCAAGTGACGAAAGCTTCGTGACAGCTGAGCATTCCGCCTATACCGATATGGGTATAACCTCACATCATAACACACAGTTTAACGAGCAATACGACTCAAGGGCAAATGAGGTCGGCTTTGAAAAAACGAGCTTTGACGATTCACAATGGAGTCAAGCTGTCATACAGAAATATAACGACAGAGCCCTTGTTCCTCAAAAAACAAAAATGCTGACGTTTGAAAGAATAGACGGCAAGATCACCAAAACCGAAAACGGTATAACAGTGGACTTTGGTGCGATATACGTAGGCTATCTCAAGTTGAAGGCTACAGGCAGGGCAGGGGATACGGTTATTGTGCGATGCGGACAGGAAATGAATGATGACGGTGTACGTTATAAGCTTCGCTGTAACACAGAGTACAATGAAAAGTGGATACTTACAGACGGTGAGAGCATACTTGATTGGTTTGATTATAAGTCGTTCCGTTATGCAGATATCGTTTTACCCAAAGGTGTTGAAATAACAGAGGTGTATTTGGAAGCCCGTCACTATCCGTTCAAACAGAGCAAAGGTATTGCCCCTGAATACCAAAACAACGAAAAGCTTGAAGCTGTATTTGGGCTTTGCACAAATTCGCTGAGATACGGAATACAGGAAACAATACAGGATTGTATGGATAGAGAAAAAGGCTTTTACGTAGGAGACGGGTGCTATTCCACGTTGACTCATACTGTAATTACAGGTGACGATTCCATGATGAGAAAGCTCATTGACGATGCCTTTGCTTACGCGCATATCAATCCCGGACTCGTTACGTGCCTTGACTGCTCTTTTATGCAGGAAATTGCCGAATACCCGCTTATGCTGGTTTCCGCTGTGCTGTGGCATTACAGACTGACAGGCGACACAGAGTATCTTGAAGAAAATTATCCCAAGGCAGTATCACTTCTCGAGCACTACCGTAAGACGTACGAAAAGGAGCTTCTTCTGACTGATCTTGACCGTTGGTGCGTAGTTGAGTGGCCTATGGAATTCCGTGACGGATACGACGTGGATATTACAGAGGGTAAAGTGTGTACCGAGGCTCACGTATCTATTAACGCGTATTACGTTGAGGCAATAAATAACGTCAATAAAATGGCGAAGCTTCTTGGTAAAGCACCTTACAGAGATACTGCAAAAATAACAGAGAATTTTATAAAAGTCTTTTATATTCCTGAAAAGCATCGCTTTCGTGACGGTGTCAATACCGACCACGTGAGTATTGTAGGAAACGTATTTCCTTTTGCGTTTGGAATACATCCTGACAGCGAATTTGTAAAC
>JAZSDT010000157.1:0-3684 GCA_045531285.1 Eubacteriales bacterium | reverse complement strand
TGTATATAGATAATTATACCATATTTCGATATATTTTTCAAGATATATTAAAAAGTAATGCTGTCAAACTACTACATAAAATGAATACTGCCCCCACATTCGTCAAGTGTGGGGGCTAAATTATTTTATAAAGGAAGGTAATTGAATGACAAAAGAAGAAATCAAAAAGATCAACATCCAAGAATTGCACCCGTTTACAGACCATCCGTATAAGGTCGAGGACAACGAGGAGATGTATGCCCTACGCGATAGTATCTATCAGTGTGGATTACTTTCTCCTATCTTAGTTCGTCCCCGCGCCGAAGGCGGATATGAAGTAATATCGGGACACCGCAGAGTCAGAGCCTTACAGTTGCTTAATGTTGATAGCATTGAAGCTCGAGTATGCAATATGACCGACGAAGAAGCCATTCGCGTTATGGTGGACTCCAATCTGCATCGTGAGCATATTCTCCCGAGCGAGAAGGCAAAGGCTTACAAAATGAAAATGGACGCGATGAAAAGACAAGGAGAGCGCACCGACCTTACTTTGTCGCCAATGGCAACAAAGTCGGCAATCGACAGCGCGGCAGAAATCGGAAATGCTGCGGGAGAAAGCCGCGACCAAGTGTTCCGCTATATCCGTCTTAATTTGCTTATCCCCGAACTGCTTGATATGGTGGACGAGGGGCGCATAGCATTTCGCCCCGCCGTAGAGCTTTCGCATTTGCAGGAGCAAGAGCAGTACGACCTACTGACGACCATTGAGAGCGAGGATGCCACACCATCCCTTAGTCAAGCCATTCGTTTGAAGCGGCTAAGCCAAGACGGCAAGCTGGATATGGACACCATCTTCGATATTATGACCGAAGAAAAGCCTAACCAAAAAGAAACGGTCAAGATACAGAGAGAAAAGCTCGATAGGTATTTCGGGCGCAACGTATCTGTTTCACAAATTGAAGCGACTATTATTCGACTATTGGAACAAGAGCGAGCGCGCCAAATCAAGAAGCGCAGCGAACGCGAGGACAGATGAAAGGAGAGTGCCTATGATAAAGAAAATAGAAATGCCCGACATCCGCGGTATTATCGTCCGTGAGCCTATCAATATTGATGAGCCTATCTTCTTGGAAGATCATCTTCCGTATCCGTCCCGCCAAAGAGTAGCCGTACAAAATGCGCCCGTTATCAATTATCCTACGGCACTCAATTTTACAAAGCGGATAGGAACGGTTGATTATGTGGTCAATACCCATTTTGCCGAGGACGGAAACAGCACACTCCTCTCGCAATTTCGGGACTTGATTCTATCGCAAAAGTTAATCGATGACGTGCTGTGACAGAATTGCAAGGATGCGCCGGGCATTGTATAATAAAGCTACCTTACAGCAATGCTCGGCTTACAGAAAGGAAAAGGTGAATTATGATAAAACAAGCCGAGAATAAAATAACCGCCCTTTACTGTCGTCTGTCACAGGACGACGGGCGCGAGGGCGAAAGCAACAGTATATCCAACCAAAAAGAAATCCTCTCCCAATATGCAAGGGCAAACGGATTTCACAACACAATGTCCTTTGTAGACGACGGAATATCTGGTACGACCTTTGATCGTCCGGACTTTCAACGTATGCAGAGAATGATCGAGAACGGAGAGATCGGCGTAGTCATTGTAAAAGACCTCAGCCGTTTCGGTCGTAACTACCTCGATGTTGGTGAATACTTGGAGATCAAATACCCGACTCTCGGTGTCCGCTTCATAGCAATTCAAGAGAATGTAGACACTCTGAAGAACACCGGCACGGAGATGATGCCGTTCAACAACATCTTCAACGAGTGGTACGCAGCGCAGACAAGTAAGAAGATACGTGCTGTGTGGAAGTCCAAGGCGGACAAAGGAGAGCGCGTAGCTTCTGCCGTTCCTTTCGGATATAAGAAATCCGAGGATAATCCGAAGCAATGGATTGTGGACGAGTCTGCGGCGAATACTGTAAGACGTATCTTTGAGCTTTGTATCGAAGGGCTTGGTCCTACCAAGATTGCGCGACGCTTGGAGGCTGAAAGATTTATGAACCCCACATCGTATCAGCTTTCTGTGGGAAGAAAAACATCTAACACAGTTTCAGAGCGTGGAGATTACGCTTGGAAAACAAGCTCCATCGAGCATATATTGGACAACCGCCAATATACGGGATGTACCGTCAATTTCAAAACCTCGCTTGTCAGTTACAAGGTACACAAGACAGTTTACAATCCCGAGAACGAATGGCAGATTATTCCCAATACACAAGAAGCTATTATTGATGAGGACACGTTTAACCGCGTTCAAGAGTTGAGAGAACATCGCAGAAGATATACGGCTACGGGTAGAGAGAGCCTATTTTCGGGTTTGCTGTACTGTGCCGATTGCAAATCCAAACTCTACTTCTGCGCAGCAAAAAGCATAAAGCCTAATCAAGAATTTCACAGATGCTCCGCTTACAAAGAAAACCTCGGTACTTGCTCCATCCACTATATCCGTGAGGTTGTGCTTCGGGAAACAATTCTTGAACTTGTGAAAAGAGTGGCTCTGTTCGTTCAGCAGTACGAAGCGGTTTTCCTCTATATGTATGCCAAGAAGCATAATATTACGAAAGAGGTCAATTCCCGTAATATGAAGGCTGCTATTGAGCGAGACAAGCGAAGGATAAAAGAGCTTGATAAACTGATCGAACGCATTTACGAGGATAATGTTCTTGGCAAGATTCCTGATGCTCGCTTTGCAAAGATTATGAGTAGCTATGAAGCAGAGCAAAATCAGTTGATTGAGGAAACAGCCAAAGCCGAACAAGCCTTAAAGACGATGGAACAGGATAAGGTGGATCTCCGCGCATTCCTTGAAACAATCCGTCAATGTACCGAGATTACAGAACTGACACCCGCTATTGTTAATAGGCTCATTCAGCGCATTGAGGTACACAAAAGTGAAAAGATCGACGGAAGAAAACGAGTGCGCCTTGACGTTTACTTTACGGCGGTAGGTCTGATCAACATTCCCGACGAAAAGGAACTTTTTGAAATGATGCAGGAAATCCAAAGTACTAAAAGCGCTTAAAACAAGGCACAAAAACAAGAATACGGCATATCTCTTGCGAAATATACCGTATTCTTGTAAAACTGTCCTTTAGCACCCGAGGCTAATGCTCATCGGTTTTATTTGGTCTGAGTGACAAGACTTGAACTTGCGGCCTCTACCACCCCAAGGTAGCGCGCTACCAAACTGCGCCACACCCAGACATTGTGTTGTTCTTGACAACGCTATAGATTATAGCAGATGTAATCGAAAATGTCAAGCCCCAAAACAAAAAAACTTAAAAAATATTTTTAAATGACAAAAGTATATTCCGTCTTGTAAGTTTTTTATCTTTCAGAGCACCGATTTCAAAGAAATTTTCGCATCTTTCAATATCTTCAAACGTTACTTCGTTGCTGTCGTTTAATAAATATCTGTTATCAAAAGCCCACTGAATTGCACCGGAATATGGTGAAGTGGAATTTGCTTTTTTGTTTTTTATATTCTCAATGCGATTGTCGACAGTTACGCTTTTCGGAGCTATGAGCATCGCCAGTTCACCCTTTTTCATTATCGTGTCGGGACGTAGCGTATTGTCTGTAAAAGTGATTGCATACTTTTTTTGTAGTTCGTTGAACGTGTTAAAATCCTTATCT
>JAZSDT010000076.1:0-15370 GCA_045531285.1 Eubacteriales bacterium | reverse complement strand
GTCTCATATCAGGAATTAGCACTATCGCAAGGCATAAACAATCCATCTTTGATTACACGATGGGTAAATGATTTTAGAATTACCGGTCCTGATGCTTTGAGACCTAAGAAGAAAGGTCGTAAGAAAACAATGGATATAAGTGAATTTAAAAAGCCTTCTAAATCTAACGAAGAAAAGCCTGTAGATACAAGTGTAGAACATATCAAAGAACTCGAGGATGAATTACTTAAATTAAGAATCGAAAACGCATATTTAAAAGAATTGAGGAGACTGCGTTTAGAAGAGGAAGCTCTTCTGAAAAAACAGCGAGAATCGTCCACAGTCTCCGAGGACAGTTCAAATTAAAAGACATTCTCGCAGTAGTTGGTTTTCCAAAGGCAACATATATGTACTGGCAAAAGCGGTTTGACAGAGAAAATCCTGATAAGTACTTAGAAGAAGAGATAACCAAAATCCATTCAGAAAACAAGGATTACGGTTACAGACGAGTATATAGAGAACTACGAAACAGAAATATTTTTGTCAACAAAAAGAAAGTTCAAAGAATTATGCGTAAATTAGGTTTTCAAGTCACTTCATTTACACGTAAAAGCCGTAGATACAATTCATACAAAGGTAATGTTGGTAAAATAGCACCGAATAGAATCAACAGACGTTTTAACACATCCGTGCCGCATCAAAAAATAACTACCGATACCACTGAGTTTAAGTATTATGAGATAGACAACAAAGGCAGAATGGCAATCAAGAAATTGTATTTAGATCCATTCCTTGATATGTTCAACGGAGAAGTTTTAAGCTATAGTATAAGCCAGAACCCATCCGCTATCGGGATACTATCTGCTCAAAGGCAAGCAATAGAAATAACATCCGATTGCCCATATAGAAGAACGTTTCATTCAGACAGAGGTTGGGCATATCAGATGGGTGCATATTCGTCTGCTCTTAAAGAAAACAAAATATTTCAGAGTATGTCCCGCAAAGGTAATTGTTATGATAATTCGGTAATGGAAAACTTTTTTGGAATACTAAAGCAAGAGATGTATTACGGAACAACCTATTACAGCTTTGATGAGCTTAAAGAAGCTATCGAAAAATATATAAAATATTACAACGAGATAAGAATTAAAGAAAAACTTGGGTGGATGAGTCCGGTACAATACCGCCTTAACACCTTGGCTGCATAAAAATAGTGTAGCAGTCATAAAACTACTACACTATTGAAAGTCTAACTTTTGGGGGTCACATCAAAGAGAGGGTATTTTTTGCTAAAAAATACCCACTCTCATTATAAATAATTACTTAATTTCCTTACCTGTAAAGCCGAAGGTCATCTGTGCTCTGGGAGTGCAACGGTTGAGAGCGCGTGCAGTAAGCTCAGCCTTGAACTTGCCGCGGGGAGCCTTAAGGTTTGAAGTAAACCAGATAGGCTTTTCGTTGCCGTAACGGTCAACTACCTTTGCAGTCTTGCCGTCAAATTCAATGAAGTCGGATGACATAAGCTCACACTCGAACATTATGCCCATGTCGCCAATCTTGACGGTAGGATTCTTGAGAACCTCGTATACGTGGTCACAAGCAACAATAGATGACATTCTAACGCCTTCCATATCGCCTTCGGTATGAACGGAAAGCTTGTTTGTTCTGTTGTTGTTAAGACTTGAACGGTAGGTGGGATAAAGTCCCTCACCCTTTTCAAAGCCGTGGTCTTTTCTTTCACCGTTGTCGGATTCAAGGAGAATAAAGTCTCTCCAGCCCTTGAAGTTCACGTCAATAATGTACTCGCCGTATCCAAGCTCGGAGTTGGAGCCGCATCTTACCTTGATACATATCTTACCGTCCTTGCCGTTACCGAATACGCGAACCTTCTTTGCAAGCTTGTCTGCAAGGTTAAGCTCACCGCCGTAGTTTACTTCAAGCTTCTGAGTGATAAGGTCTTTGTTTTCGTCAAGAGGAAGCATTACCATGGGATTGTCACCTGCGGTTGACATCATAGCTTCAATTCTGATGAAGGGAACCTGAGCACCGAAGGGGTTCTTGAACTGAGCAGTGTTTCTGGCAGTGTCGTTCAGGTCGTAAAGCTTGGCAATCTGATAGTCCTTTTCAACAAACGAGAACTTCTTGCCGCGCTTTTCGATAAGCTCAACGTCATAGGGAGAGTCAATGAGCTTTTGACGGTATTCTTCAGAGAAATACTGTGCCTTGCGAAGATCGTCATACTTCTTGTAAAGAGCAACGTTGCGGCGTACACCTGCATATCTGTCATAGCTGTACTTGTTTGTGCCGTTGAAAACGTTGGAGAAGTCATACATAAGAGCAAGTGCACCCATATGCTCTATCTGGTCACCGTGATGGTACTTGGTGTGCTCGTTTCCGGGGTACGCATCCGTCATAGGATAGAAGTTGTACCAGCCGAAAGTGGGAGCAAGATAACGGTCGATGTGTGCCTTGTTTTCAAGAGCATGGTGCTCGTTCCAGTTCTTGTAGGAACGCCAAGGAGTATCGTGAGCACCTACACGTCCGCGCGCCGCGTAAAGAGCGGGGAAGAAGGTAGAGAACTCAATGAGGGGATAAGTATCACAGTATTTGAGAATTTCACATACGAACATAGCTGTGTAGTACCAGTACTCGTAGCTTTCACAGTGCTTGCTGAGACCGTCCAGAGCATCAAGATATATCATCTTAAAGCCGCCCTCGTTGAATGCCTTTGCCGTATTTCTTGCAATCTGAAGGAAGAGCTCAGAACCGCTTACGGGAGCAATTCCGTGATAGAAGCCGTCAAGGTGCTTAATCTTTTCACCCTTCTTGTGAGCAACAGCCTTAGTACCTGCCGCACCTCTGGTAACAGCCTTGAAGCCCTGCTTGTCATGTTTGAAATGAACGATCTCCTCACCTATGAGTACAAGGGGAGAGGACTTTGCAAAGAAGCTTACGTAAGGAGGAACGTCTTGGGTGGACTCAACTGTGGGAATGAAGTCTGCATCGGCAGAAACATCCTCAGCAACGGTGTATTCACCAAGCACACCCAGCTGCTTTTGCCATTTGGGGTCTGCAAGGAGAGTCTCGCAGTCGTAACGAATGTAGTGAGAGTAGGTGTGGAGACCGGATGCAATGCCGTTTGCTTCAAGGACGTCGGAAACGTTCTTCTTGAACTCGGCTGCAGAGTCGTAGCGCTCCATTTTGAAGTCACCCTGACGAACGGTATTAATACCCTGGTGATAGTCTATCTGGTCAACGCCGATAGCCTTGTAAAATTCAATGTTGGCATCAACGTATGCCTTGTCGGTATTGCCTTCAATAATATAGTTACCGAAGTTGAGACGTGAGTCTCTGCCCCAAGCACCGCCGATTTCGGACATAAGACCTACGTTGCGGTCGATGGTGCGGCAAACCTCCTTGATGATGTCACGCTGATTTGAAACGGGACAAAGTATGAGGGCAAGCTTTGCATCCTTGTTCTTCAAATGAGAATATACAGTACCCTTTGTATTACCGGTCATTTCCTTGTCCTTTGTAGTCACGCTGTAAGCATTGGGCTGACCGTCGGGGAAGAAGTTGGGGTCGATCCAGTAGGTCATTGCAATGCCTGCAATACGAGCGCTGTTCTTGTCCTCTGTATCAAATACAAATGACGTTGTGGCAATATTAGCCTTGAAAATATCCGAGGGAAGCTGTGATATGAGCTCAAAGGTAAAATAGTTGTCATATGCTTCTACCTTTACTTCAAGCTTCGCCTTGGGCGTGTCAACTACGATTACGTCACCGTTAAGCGAAATACCCGTGGGGAGTATTACGGTTTCCTTGTCTGCATCAACGATCGAGAAAAAGTGGGTGTCCTCTTTCTTGATATCCTTGTTGTTTTTCTTGTCGAGAATTTTTTCAACTAAAGCGTTTTTCTTTGATAAAGTGATTTGGGCATAGTCGTTCTCAAGTACTATGCTGTTCTTTATCTCTGTTACCTTTGCCATAATTTCCTCCGATAAATATCGTATAATTGGCAGTATTATACTACCGAAACTATCTTACCATAAATGAGCTTCAAAGTCAACAATTTAATGGAAAAAAGTTGTTTTTTATATACTAGGAAATTGAATTAAATCAACCTCGCCGTTTTACCTTGTTGGAGTATACTCAAAGGTTACGATAGGCGAGCATTGCCAGCGGCTGCTAGCCGCCTTTTTATCTTCTAAATCAAAAGCAGATGTGACGATAGGCGAATATTTTTTACGAGGAAATGCTTTTTAGCAAAAAGCACTCCCTCGCGCTCCCTCGAAAAGCAATTCAGAGAAGTATTTATTAAAAATTCAACATCGCCGTTTTACTGTGTAGGGGATATTTACAGGTTAGGATAGGCGAGCATTGCCCGTGGCGGCTAGCCACCATATTTTGTGGTTGATTTTTGAAAAAACATTGAAACACTACCATACTTCGACATAAGATATTATCATTTAGTGATATTATGATAGCCGAAATAAGCCCCGTGCGGTCTAAAAAATAAGAAAGGAAAAATTTATGTTCAAGATCCGTGAAACTGAAAGGACGGATAAAAAAACACCCGACTTTGAAAAGGAGTCGAGATTAAAGGAGGAGACACGAGCTTTTTTCGTGTCGGCAAAAAATTACATAGTAAAAAGCGCTTCTCTTTACACAGGAATTTTAAAAAGACTGTTTGATAAAATGTCTGATATGCTGTCAGAGGAGCTGGGAAACGAGGGAGCAGACTACAAAAAAAGAACCAAAATGTTTTTGCTCTCTCTTGTTTTTGTGGCAATAGGCTTCATCATATCCTCCACAGCCTTCGTGGAGGGCGCATTCCCACTGTCACTGGCAGTTGTAGCCTCTGCAGGAAGCTGTACCAAAAAGAAAACCGCCTTTGCTCCACGTCTTATAATGGGCCTGTCCTTCTTTTCCGTGGTGCTCTCTACTCTGAGAATGGGGGAGAGCGGGCTTATGTATTTTACCGTTATTTTCACAGTCTTTATTCTGAGAAGCGTGGTAACCTCGGGACAGTTTGACGAGAGTATTGCATACAGAACACTGACAGCCTTCTTTGCCTCGGTGGTTCTTTCGGTGTGCAACTGTATAATAGATGCCTTCAGTATCGATTCTGTGTTTACGGGTATCAGCGTCGCCGTTACCGCACCCATATTTGCATATATGTTCTCGGGCTTCTTTACGTCCTTGGGCGAGCCCTTGTTTGAGTCGGGCATGAAAATGAGAGTGGAGGTAGGTGTTGCGGCAATTTTCTTCGCACTGGTACTGGCGTTGACGGATTTCGCCGTGTTCGGCTTCTCACTGGCTGCCGCATTGTCCTTTGGCGTAACCTGTGTGGTGGCAAAAACAATGGGCTCTATGCACTCGGGCGTGTTCGGTATGCTTGGAGGTATCGCCGCAGGAGGCGGACTTTTCGCCTCTGTGTTCGGTGTTATCGGCGTGGTAAGTGCTGTGTTCTTCTCGGTGTCAGACCTGCTTGCACTCAGCGTTGCAGTGCTTATTTCTTCGGCAGTTTCCATATATATCGATGGCTTTACAGGCTTTGTGACGGTGTTGCCCGAGGTCCTTTTCGGCTGTGTTGCCGTATATCCCATACTTAAGGCACTGCCCATCGCCGAGGAGAGAATCAGCCTTATATCAAATACCGTCAAGACCTCCGAGAAGCACGAAAGAGAAAACGTGGAAAGAGAACTGACAAAGCTGTCAGGAACCTTTGCAACACTGTCTGAGGTGTTTTTTGCCGTGACGGATACACTGAGAACACCTACGGTAGAGGACGTGAGAAGAACGGTTGACAAGGCGTATAACAACGTGTGTGCAACCTGTTCCATGTCGGGAATGTGCTGGAGTAAGCACTACACGGACAGCAACGAGGTAAAAAACGATATCGCCGAAAGAATAATAGAGTCGGGCAGAGCTTCTGCCGAGGATTTCCCCGAGCACTTTACCGAACGCTGTATCAAGCTGGATAGAATACTTGAGCAGATAAATAAAAAATACGCATCTCTTTGCTACGTGGCTAACGACGTAACTCACGCCAATCTGATTGCAGGAGAATACCATACCGTGTCAAAGCTGTTACAAAACACGGCAAACCAATTCCATGATGCCGAATCCGAAAATTTAGAGCTTGCAGGTAAGGCGTACAAAGCTATGCGCGGACTTTCAACACCCTTTGGCAGAATAGAGGCGTGGGGAAGGCGAAAGAGCGTTATCGACGTATTCGGAGTACAGCCCGAAAAGCTGGACCGTACGACCGCCGAGATAACCGCCTCTTTTGAAGCCGAGTGCTCCATGCTGTTTGAAGAGCCTGAGTTTATAAAGCTGGAAACCACGTCGGCGCTGAGAATGAAACGCCGTGCCCCCATCACACTGGAATGTGCCAAGAAGAGCGTCAGCAAAAAAGGGGAAAGGGTAAACGGAGACAGCATATCCTTTTTTGAAAAGGACGACGGCCATTTCTATGCACTTATATGCGACGGTATGGGAAGCGGAAGAAGTGCCGCCCTCACCTCTCGCCTTGCCTCAGTATTTCTCGAAAAGGTGCTTACCTGTACCGACGATAAGAAGGTAACCCTCGAAATGCTCAATTCAATGCTGATGGCAAAGAGGGACGAATGCTTCACCACCCTCGACCTTGTTGAAATAGACCTGTTTGAAATGAAGGCAAGCTTTATGAAGGCAGGCGCGTCTCCGTCGTTTATCGTGAGGGAGGATAAGGTCTATAAGGTGAATTCGGCTACCTTGCCGGCAGGTATAATTTCTAAGCTTACCGCCGAGGAAACAACCGTAAGTGTGAAAAACGGAGACTTTATCGTTATGTTTTCTGACGGAATTACGGACTCCTCCGAGGATAATCCCTGGTTGGTAGAGCTCTTGGACGCAAACCGCGACAAAAGCGCCTTTGACCTGTGTGAAAATATCCTTTCCGAAGCCCTTACACGCTTTGGCGCAACCGATGATATGTCGGTGGCTGTGATAGAAATACACAACGCATAATAAAGGAGCTGTTTAAAAACCCTGTTCGAGTTTTTAAACAGCTCCTGATTTATAGGCGAGCATTGTCATCGGTTACTGACCGAAAATATTGATT
Source organism: Eubacteriales bacterium (assembly GCA_045531285.1). Classification (GTDB taxonomy): domain Bacteria; phylum Bacillota; class Clostridia; order Oscillospirales; family SIG627; genus RGIG6353. Next base: position 8,283 of record JAZSDT010000076.1, on the reverse strand, counting down.
GTGCGAACACCCTTTTGTGCGGCATATTTTACAGTCATTGCCGTGCCTCCCTTGTCACCGCCGTCATAGTAGGCGATAACAGCCGAGGAAAGCTCAACCATCCTTCTGTTTCTTTGAAACATACAGTAGCGTGTGTAGGTCTGACTTACGTATTCAAAGGAATCAGCGCTGTCAAGAATGTTGGCGTACTCCTTTTTTTGACCGTCTGTCCAGTATTTCTCCTGTCCGTGACACGGCAAAGCAAGATGAAGTGTTATTTCAGGAAAGTTTTTTTTAAGCTCCAGAACGCATTTTGCCGCAAGAGTGTCAAAGCCGATGGCTCCCCCTGCCACAAAACAGGTATATCCATTTTCAATGAGGGCTGTTATCTCTTTTTTTAAGGCGCAATTCACTGCGTCAAGCTTTGAAAGAGGTATGTCCCGATGCCCTGTAAAACAGCAAGTAACGTTTTTCATCGCATACTCCTTAAAAGAACTTTATGGGCTTTATTGCAATACCCGCAGGGTATTCTCTCAACTCACCCAGCGCAAAAAAATCACCCTGTGAATCGGCTATCCTTACACGGTCACCCGTCACCTTGTGGGTTTTTATGCCTGCGCGTGACAGATATATCTCCGCTCCGTTCTTTGCAAGCCTGGTGTAGAAATCTCCAAGACTTATTTTCTCACAGTCCTCGAAAAGCTTTTCAGTGGGAATGAGCAGAGAGCAAAGCTCAGCCTCGTCCATTTTTTCAAGCTCATCGAGAGTGTGTGAAGCTTCCAGTGTAAAGCTTCCCGCCACACGTCTCTCAAGTGCACTCATAGCCGCACCGCAGCCCAGCTTTTTTCCAATATCGGCAATCAAAGTGCGTATGTACGTGCCCTTTGATACCATCGTATCAAGCTCCCATTCACGCTCGGATAGCTTTTTGGCAGATATGGAGAATACCTCAACGGGTCTTGCCTCACGTTCAACCGTAATGCCCTGTCTTGCCAGATCGCAGAGCTTTTCTCCGCCTACCTTCAAGGCGGAATACATGGGAGGCGTCTGCATATACTGTCCCAAAAAAGAGTTTATTGCCTGCAATACTTGACTGTCCGTGGGTATGGCGTCACAGGTGGAAAGGGTTTTTCCGCTTGTGTCCTCTGTGTCCGTTTCAATTCCCAACAGCATTCTTGCACAGTAATTCTTTGAATCCGATACAAGATATTCACTTGCCTTTACAGCACCGCCCACAAGAATAGGAAGAACTCCTGTCGCCATCGGGTCAAGAGTTCCTGTATGTCCTACTTTTTTAGTGCCGTATATACGGCGTATTTTATTGACAACGTCGTGGGAGGTCACACCGTAGGGCTTGTTGAGTATGAGAACTCCGCTTTTTGTTTCGCTCATAATATTCCTTTTTCTTTAATGTAGCTGATAATTGTGTCAATTATATTTTCTGCGCTGTCGGCAAAGAAACAGCCTGCCGCAGAGTGATGTCCGCCGCCGCCGAATGCCGCGCATATTGCTGAGCAATCAAGGTCGTCCGAGGAACGCATTGACACCTTAAAGCCGTCGTCACGCTCCTTGAGAGTAATGGCAAGCTCCACACCCTCGGGCGCTTTGCCCAGCTGTTCAACACCGCCCGTATCGGCATCGGTAAGCCCGTGCTTTTCAATGATATCCTTGGTTACCACCGACACTGATACCTTGCCGCCGAAATAAAATTTCAGCCTTGATATTAGATCGCTTTCAAATTGCATCTTTGAAATAGGCTTTGTGATAAACAGCGGAAGATTAAGATACCCGAAATTACCGCCGGGTACGTAGCGGGTAAGCTGTGCAACCGTTGAAAAGGTGTGCTCTGTGGTGTTTGAAAATTTAAAGCAGCCCGTGTCTGTTGAAACGGCTGTATAAAGGCATTCCGCAATATAACGGTCAAAGCCCACACCCAGCTCCTGTGCCAGCTCGAAGATTATTTCTCCCGTTGCCGCCATGTGATTCATACACAGAAGATTTTCACATTCCACTCTGTTCTGATTGTGATGGTCTATGGCAAGGAGTATCTTGTTGTTTTTGTCAAAGTCGCCAAGCAGCGACGTGTCCGCAACGTCAACCGTTACAATACAGTCGCATTTGACGTCGCCGTTATCGGTATTCCAGATATAGCTGAGATACCTTGGGAGTGTGTCAAGGCATATTACCTTGACACGCTTTCCCATTTTTTTCAGTATTGCCGCAAGTCCGTAGGAAGAGCCCATGGCATCTCCGTCGGGATGAATGTGAGTATAGATATGAACGTTATCAAGAGTTTTCAAAAGCTGAGCCGTCTCTTTTATGGAAAGTATCTTACTCATCGCTTTCTTCCTCACCGTTCATACCAAGACTCTTGAGAACACTTTCTATTCTTGCACCCTTTTCCGCCGAATCGTCGTACTCAAAGTTCAGCTCGGGAGTTATTCTCAGATTCAGCTTCTCGGCAAGGGAGGCACGTATATATCCCTGAGCACTGTAAAGACCTGTCTTTACCTCCTTGGGAGTACCTCCGATACAGCTGAAATATACCTTTGCAAATTTCATGTCACGGCTGACGTTCACAGCAGTGATAGTAACAAATGACGATGAAACTCTGGGGTCCTTGACCGTTCTGAGAATATCCGACAGGGTTTCTCTTGCCGCTTCGTTTACTCTCATCTGTCTGAATTTGTTCATGCTTCAACCTCTTCCATAATGAAGGCTTCGAGGATGTCAAGCTCCTTGATGTCATTGAATTTTTCAAGTCCGATACCGCACTCAAAGCCCTGAGCAACCTCACGCGCATCGTCCTTGAAACGCTTGAGTGAGCTTATCTTGTCCTCGAATATAACGATACCGTCACGTACAACTCTTATCTGTGAGGCTCTTGTTATCTTACCGTCCTGAACGTAGGAGCCTGCAATAACGCCAACACCGGGAACCTTGATAGTCTGACGAACCTCTGCATGACCCAGTACGTTTTCACGGTACTTGGGTGCAAGCATACCCTTCATTGCGGTTTCTACTTCTTCAATACATTCGTAAATGATTCTATAGGTTCTGATATCAACCTTTGCTTCTGCAGCCGCATCGATGGCTCTCTTGTCGGGACGTACGTTGAAGCCTACGATAATAGCGTTTGATGCAGATGCAAGCATAACGTCGTTTTCGTTTACACCGCCAACAGCGCTGTGAATAACTCTTACCTTTACCTCTTCGTTGGAAAGCTTTTCAAGTGAAGCCTTTACAGCCTCGGCAGAGCCTTGTACGTCTGCCTTAACTACGATATTAAGCTCCTTGATACCCTCCTTAACCTGATTGAACAGGTCGTCAAGAGACATCTTTGAATTTGCACGGAAGGTCTTTTCCTTTTCCTCGGCACGTCTCTGGTCTGCAAGCTCTCTTGCCATTCTCTCGTCCTTAACGGCATTGAAAATGTCGCCTGCTGCGGGAACCTCGGAAAGACCGAGGATCTCAACGGGCACCGAAGGACCTGCCTCGGAAAGATTCTGTCCCTTATCGTTTATCATTGCACGGATACGTCCAACGGTAGTACCTGCAATTACGTAGTCTCCCATGTGGAGAGTACCGTTCTGTACAAGTACGGTAGCAACTGCACCTCTGCCCTTGTCAAGCTTGGCTTCGATAACGATACCCTTCGCCTCACGGTTGGGGTTAGCCTTAAGCTCTGCAACCTCTGCTACAAGAAGAACAGACTCGAGAAGAGTGTCTATACCCATCTTTGTGTGTGCCGATACGGGTACGCAGATAACGTCTCCGCCCCATTCCTCAGGCACAAGGTCGTATTTGGTAAGCTCCTGCATAATGTTGTCGGGATTTGCTCCCATCTTGTCCATCTTGTTTATGGCAACGATTATTTCAACACCTGCCGCTTTGGCGTGGTTGATAGCTTCAACCGTCTGAGGCATGATACCGTCGTCTGCCGCAACAACAAGGATTGCAATATCGGTAGCCTGTGCACCTCTGGCTCTCATTGCCGTGAACGCCTCGTGACCGGGGGTGTCAAGGAAGGTGATATCGTGTCCGTCTACGTTTACTCTGTAAGCACCGATGTGCTGTGTGATACCGCCCGCCTCACCCGAGGTAACGTTTGCGTGTCTGATAGCGTCAAGAAGCGAAGTCTTACCGTGGTCAACGTGACCCATTACGCAGACAACGGGCGCACGCTCTTCAAGATTCTCCTTGGAGTCCTCACTGTCGTCGATAAGCTTTTCTTCAATTGTCACTACAACTATGTGCTCCGCCTTTGAACCGAACTCGTCTGCAACGATAGCCGCAGTGTCAAAGTCGATGGTCTGATTGAGTGTAACAAGCATACCAAGTCCCATAAGCTTCTTTACTACTTCTGCAGTGGTAACGTGAAGCTCCTTTGCAAGCTCGGAAACTATCATTTCCTCGGGAAGCTTGATAACTGCGGGAATCTTGGGCTTTTCGGGTGCCTTCTTCTTGGCATCTGCCTTAGCCTTGTCTGCCTTTCTCTTGTCGAATGGACGGTTGCCGCCCTTCTTGTTGAACTTCTGCTTGCCCCAGTCGTTGGATGACTCGGGAACGTAATCAAGAAGCTTTTCATCGTACTTGGAAAGGTCAACTGCCGAGTCAATACCTCTGGTATCAACTACTCGAACTTCCTTTTTGGCGTTCATCTTGGGCTCTCCGGAAGTGTGCTTTACGTTCATTTCAAGCTTTACGCCACCCTGCTTCTGTGCAGGCTGATTCTTCTTTTCGGGCTTTTTCTCAAATTTCTTTTCCTGGGGCTTGGGCTCGGGCTTTTTCTCCTGAGGCTTGGGCTCAGGCTTTTTCTCCTCGGGCTTGGGCTCGGGCTTCTTCTCCTGGGGCTTGGGCTCGGGCTTCTTCTCCTCGGGCTTAGGCTCGGGCTTCTTTTCCTCTACAGGCTTTTCTTCCGTGTTGCCGTAGCCTGCAAGCTTGATTTCACCGTTAATATAGCTGTCTATGTTTTCTATATTGCATTTTGTTGCAAGGTTATTGATGACGTAATCAACCTCGTCATCGCTGAGTGTTGCCGGGGATGGCTTAATATCAGCCTTGCCCGGAATGATAGCAAGTATATCGCGGCTTTTGAGACCGAAGTCCTTTGCCAGAGCCGCAACTTTATTTTTATTATTTACTGCTGACATAATATTCCTCCAATCGTTTTCACATCTTGGTATTAATGCTGTTTTTGATGAGAACTGTCATATTTTCATCTGTCACGGCAACCGATGAGGTGTTCCTCAACAGTCCTGCAGCCGCAGACAGCTGAGACATAGTATAACATGACGTTATGCATTCTGTTTTATAAAAAGCTGCCGTGTCGGATATCTCTTTTTTTGTGTTTTCCGATACGTCGCTTGCAACGATAATAAGCTTTGCCTTTCCTGCTTTTGCACAGTTGCGTACCATTTCTGTTCCGAAAATTGCCTGTCCGGCGCGTTTTGCAAGTCCGATAGCCATAAGGAATCTATCCTGCATTACTCCGCCTCCTCAAGCTCTTTTCTGATACCGTCAAAGACTTCTTCGGGTATCTCACATTCAAAGGAATGTTCAAAACGCTTTGCCTTCACAGCCTTTTTAAAGCATTCGGCGCTTTTGCATATGTAAGCACCGCGTCCCGATTTTTTGCCTGTCAGGTCCAGTGATATTTCCCCTTGTGGAGAACGCACTACCCTTACCAATGCGCTTTTGGGAAAGGACTCCATACATCCGAGACATCTTCTCTCGGGAATTTTTTTTGCCATATTCTTCCGTCCTTATATCAGAATTGAGATTTAATGTCTATCTTGTAGCCTGTAAGCTTAGCCGCAAGACGTGCATTCTGTCCTCTGTTACCTATGGCCAGTGACAGCTGATCCTGAGGAACCGTTACCATACAGCCTCTTTCCAGCTTGCCTTCCTCGTTGACACCTGTTGAAAGGGTTACGTCAACTACAGTGGCAGGGGAGAGAGCTGCTTTTACAAATTCTTCTGCGTTTTCACTGTACTCAATAATGTCTATCTTTTCGCCTGAGATTTCGTTTGTGATATTAGTCTTTCTCATACCCTTCAAGCCGATACACGAGCCGATGGGATCAACGTCCTTGTTTCTGGAATATACGGATATCTTGGTTCTTGAACCTGCTTCACGGGCGATGGAATGAATTATTACAGTTCCGTCCTGAATTTCGGGTACTTCAAGCTCGAAGAGTCTCTTTACGAGTCCGGGGTGCTTTCTTGAAAGAACGATTACAGGCTCCTTTGTATCTGTCTTTATATCTACAACGTAAACCTTGATGTACTGACCGGAGCGAAGTATTTCACCGGGAATCTGCTCTGTCTTGAAGAGTGTTGCCTGCTGTTTGCCAAGCTCGAGAATGGCATTGCCTGTGTTCTTGTCGATAAGAACGATTCTTGCGGATACAATGTCATTTTTCTTCTGCTCGTATTCGTCAACAAGCATCTGTCTTTCTGCCTCGCGGATACCCTGGATGATGACCATCTTTGCAGCCTGTGCCGAGATTCTGTTGAAGTCCTTTGTCTTGACTTCCTTTTCGTATACGTCACCAAGCTTGAGACGCTTGTTTATTTCCTTGGCTTCGGCTACCGTGAGCTCGCTGTCGGGATTTGTTACCTCTTCAACGACCGTGAACTGTTCAAATACTCTAACCGTCTTTTTCTCAAAATCGATTGCTACTCTTACGTTGCTCTGACCGTTGTTTTCCTTTTTAAATGCAGTCTGAAGAGCCGCTTCTACCTTTTCAAGAAGATAGGTCTTTGAAATGCCCTCTTTTTCAAGAGCGTCGAGTGCTTCAAAAAATTCCTTGTTCATTGCCTTTCTTTACGTCCGTTGGACGTTTTCCCTTTCTATTTATCTTTTTTAAATATTTCTGCGTAATCTACAACGTTTTTGACCGATGCGATTTTTGTGCTCTCAACAGTTTCGTCTTTTCCGTTTACGCTAAAGGTTATCGCATCCTCCGTGTATTCACCGAGAACGCCTGTGAAGAGCTTGGGAAGTGTCTCTGTGGGTGCAAACAGCTTGACCTCCACCTCACAGCCCAAATACTTTGCAAAATGCTCGGGACGCTTCAGATCCCTTTCAAGTCCTGCTGAGGATATCTCAAGACAGTAGCTGTCGGGAATGGGGTCTGCCTCGTCAAGTACGGGGTTAACCGCATCTGTTACCGCCACACAGTCATCCAGAGTCAGATCTACCCCCTCCTTGTCAATGGTGAGAATAAGGTTGTAGTCACTGCCTTCTTTTTTGTACTCAACGTCCCAAAGAACGTAACCCAGTCCTTCCACTACGGGTCTGAGAAGCAGGTCTGCCTTCTGCGCAATGTTTTTCGTTTTCTTGTCGTTTGCCAACAAATCTCACTTCCTTTGCAAAAATCAAAGAGAGTGGCGTCCACTCTCTTTCATCATAGTTTATTTAATTACAGGGGAATTATACCATATGATATATAAAAAGTCAATAGTTTTTTGCTTTTTTAAAAAAATCTCCCCTTTTAATCTTGACATTTTTCCAAAAATAATATACAATACTAAAGCACAAATAAAGCGGGGTGTGGCGCAGTTGGTAGCGCGCGACGTTTGGGACGTCGATGCCGCAGGTTCGAATCCTGTCACTCCGACCAAATTTGGCTTTGGGAAGCAATTTCCGAAGCCTTTTTCTTTGCTTTCTCCGACGCAATTTTTGAGGGCTGACGATTGATTTTCGTCAGCCCTCGCTTTTATCATCCCGACAAATTGGAATTTGTTTATCAAAATCCTTATAATGAATACATCAGCATACCAAGACCTGCCGATATGAGTATCATCAGTATCGGAGACGGCTTTTTCTTCAGCATAAGCCTTGCTACGACACTGATTGCTATCAATATGGCAAATATGATAATGCCCTTGAAGTCTATAACAAATGTATCGCCTATGCCACTAAAGCCGATTACCGTACTCATCAACATCGTAATGGCTGTTGCAAGTATTAAACCTATGACACACGGGCGAATGCCGCCGATAAATGCCTGAACGCCCTTGTATTTAAGGAAATTGCGTATCAAGGCCGCGATTATGAGAATGATAATAAATGATGGCAATACCACGCCAAGTGTAGCAAGGAGCGCACCGAGAAAACCGCCTTGTGCTGAACCAACGAAGGTTGCCATATTGACTGCTATCGGTCCGGGCGTAGATTCAGCTACGGCAATCATATTTAGCATTTCTTCCTCGGTAAGCCAACCGTATATCAAGACCTTTTCTCTGATCAATGAGATCATTCCGTAACCGCCGCCAAAGGAGAATGCACCGATCTGA
>JAZSDT010000046.1:0-8745 GCA_045531285.1 Eubacteriales bacterium | reverse complement strand
TCAAGCGCGGACAGGAACACGCCGTCACGGGCGAGGTATTTACCCGACTCGTCTACCATACCAAAGGCAATGTCAGGGGCGATCCATACCTCCTCCATTTCATGACACCACTCAGGGAAGCCACCGCCTTCTGCGATATCATAGTCTATCAATACTCTCTTCACGTAGCCTAACTGATACTCAGGATCCGCTCTGTTGTAATATGACGACAAAAAGGTGTCAACGGGAGCCGATTTGTTTTTAAAGGCAAAATTCTTCTTCAGATAGTCCACAAACTCCTGATTGAAGATAATTTCATCGTTATGATTATCAACGAAATAATGGTCTGCCTGCTCCTTGGTAAGCACGTAGCTCATATCTATCTGTCCCTCGGGAATTGGAGTCTTGAAGGTATGGGTAACGTATGCCTCGCGGTTGTTTTCTTTTCTTACCTTTGACTGCTCGCCGTTGACGGTTATCTTCGACTGGTCGGTAAGAGTATAGGACACATCCTTATGTTCACTCTTTATAACTACCTTGAATATGGCGGTATACTCCGCACCTGCGATAAACGTACCGTCGTGACTCAGTCTGCCTCTCCATTCAATATTGCTGACAACGGTCTTTGCATTATCCTGAAGAGTTGCGGTCTTCGAAGGAAGCTGACCTGCCACGGGTGACGGAACGGTAATAGAAATTAAATTTACGTCTACGTCGGTCTTTTCCAGAATTGCCGCACCGTCAACACTGAGGACACTGTACATTTTTGTAATTACAGCCTCTTTCTTATCCGCAGATACACTGCTGACGGTCGCCTTCTCTCCGTTGATGGTTGCACTGCTGCCCGATTTCTGGATATATTTGTCCTGTCCGTCCTTTATGCCGACGGTTATGCTGACAATATATGCTTGTCCTTTGACAAATCTGCCACGACTGTCAAATTTGCCCTTCCACGATACGTCCTTTACATAGGTGCTTGCTGTCTCGGGTACTGATGCCGTGTCTGCAGGCTTCCCTCCGATCCCCGGTTTGTCCATTGTAATAGTAAACTTGGTCACGGCAGTTGCCGCCTGTGCAAAAACGCTTATCACGCTCATAAGCATACATATACATAACAACATACTTAAAGCTCGAGTTTTCATGATCTTCCTCTTTTCTATATTTTCTATTTCAATTATACATCAAATATTTAGTGAATGCAATTTTTTTTGAATTTTTATTTAAAATAATTACAAAAAAGCTTCAATAGTCATTGCCAAAAATATGACAATATATCAAGCAATAAACAACACTGCCGTTGGGGCATTTCATTCAACTCATGTTTTCTCATTCTATTGAAAGAGTGTATTTGTGATTTAAAAGATTCAAAATACACATTGACATACAAAAAGGGATAATATATAATAATCGTAACAAAAGACAAGGTGGGGTGAAAATTATGAAGTCCGTGTTTATCAATGACTACAATAAAACATTTGATATATATTCCTCGGATACGCTTGAAAGATTGAGGAAAGCCACCGACATAGAGCCTGTAGTTTATAGCCACGATGATGTAATAAGTTCCCCTGAAAACTTCATTGATATCGAATGTATATTTTCCACTTGGGGAATGTCGGTCTTTACCAAAGAAGAAATAAAGAAATGTTTTCCTTCGCTCAAATGCGTTTTTTATGCCGCAGGTTCTGTACGGGATTTTGCACGTCCTTTTTTGGAATGCGGAGTAAAGGTGTTTTCGGCATGGATGGCAAATGCCGTTCCTGTAGCCGAATATACGGTTGCGCAGATAATACTTGCAAACAAAGGCTTTTTTCAAGTATCCCGTCTGTACGGCAAAGGAGAATATTTTAAAGCAAGGGAAGCTTTCGAAGGCTACAAAGGCAATTACGAATCAAGAATTGGTATCATAGGAGCAGGAGCAATAGGCAGTCTTGTAATACGTATGCTGAAAGAATATCACCTTGACGTGTTTGTTTTTGACCCGTTTCTATCAGATAGTAAAGCAACTGAGCTTGGTGTGAAAAAAGTATCACTTGAAAGACTTTTTGCAGAGTGCAACGTTGTGTCAAATCACCTTGCAAACAATACGGAAACGATAGGAATGCTCAACGGCAATCTGTTTGATAAAATGCTCCCATACTCTACGTTTTTGAATACCGGCAGAGGTGCGCAAGTTGTAGAGGAGGAATTGATCGATACGTTAAAAAAACGGCATGACATCACAGCAGTGCTTGACGTAACCTTTCCCGAGCCGGTAGCAGCAAACAGTGAATTATACCAACTTGAAAACTGTGTACTTACCCCTCATATTGCAGGAAGTGCGGGCAACGAGGTACATCGAATGGCAGAGTTTATAACGGATGAGTTTTATAGATATGTGTACGGAGAACCTTGCAAATATGAGGTCACAATCGAATCATTGAAAACAATGGCATGAGGTAGTTATGAAAGAAAAATACATTGAATTAATGGAGTTGACTCTGTCGGCTTATACTAACGAGCATATACTGTCTTATTTTGAAAATGTAACTATCAACGGTTTGACCGAGCACGGATTTCCAAGACTTACGGCAAATATAGGTATCCTCATAGCTCACGGACGCAGAACAGACCTGACCCCCATTTTTCTCAGAATGATGGATTTTTGCTGTGCAACGATTCCCACGGTAAAGGCTGCAAATGATTTTTCGGTCAGAGAAATTATCTGCTGCATAGAGGAGCTTGAGAAAACAGACATAATACCGACAGAACTTATTGGCAAATGGAAAAGAGAGCTTTCTGCCATAGACCCCGAGAAATGCTACAACGTAATAGCAGATTCCCCCGAATCTCCCGTGCGAAATTGGGCTTTGTTTACGGGTGTTAGCGAATATTACAGACATAATATGGGTCTTTGCAAGAGCGAAGAGCTCATCGAAATACAAATTGCATCACAGCTGAAATGGTTTGATGACAATGGAATGTACATGGACAACTCATATCATGTAAACAGACAGCCGTTTGTTTACGATATTGTTCCAAGAGGCCTTTTTTGTCTGTTGCTAAATAAAGGTTATCGAGGAAAATATTACGAGGTGATAGACAATATTTTGAGAAAAGCGGGACTCCTTACACTTAAAATGCAATCTGTCAACGGTGAATTACCTTTCGGAGGAAGGAGTAATCAGTTTTTGCACAACGAGCCATGGTTAGCAATAATTGAAGAATACGAAGCAAAAAGATATATAAAAGAAGGTAATATCGGACTAGCCCAAAAATTCAAAAATGCCGCATCGAGAGCTATAGCGGTAACAGAAGAATGGTTAACAAAGAAACCTATCAGACACATCAAAAACCGATTCCCAACCGAGACTCTGTATGGATGTGAGAATTACGCATATTTTGACAAGTATATGATAACAACAGCATCGTTCCTTTATGGTGCATACACTGTATGCGATGACTTGCTTGAGGCAAAATGTGAACCAGACCTTACGTCGATTGCATTTATGACTACTGAGCATTTTGGAAAAGTGTTTTTAAAATGCGGTGGATACGGGATCGAATATGACCTTGACGGAGACCCGCATTACGATGCATCGGGAATTGGCAGAATACATTGTGTAGATGCCCCTTCCGCGATATGTATGTCCTGCCCATGTCCATCCACCCCTGATATAACGCTGGATATAAAGCCTGTCGCACTATCAATGGCACCTGCGGTTCAATGTGATGGGCATTGGCAATATGCATCAAGCGAAGGTGTACGGCATTATGTAACGGAATGTCGATGCGACTGTTGTAATGCCTATGCGACGATAAAGAGTATTTGGCAAAGTGGACAAAAAACGGTAGCCGATTATACTGTTGGCGAAAACGGTGTTGAAATAGTGGTAAGCGGATACGGAGACGTAGGCTATTCAATTCCCGCTTTTGCATACGATGGGGAGTCGGAAACAAATATTATTTCGAGCGATAATAAGCTTGAAATATTCTACAACGGATGGGTATGCCGATACACTGCGGAACGTGGTAAGATAACCGATATCGGTATTACGAGTGCAAACAGAAACGGACACTATCGCATTTTTGCAATTCAAGGAAAAAATAGTGTTAAAATAAAAATCGAAATAGAAAGAGCATAACTATACTTATACAGAGGTAAATAGCCACTGTTTTTTTAGGTGAACAAAAAATGGGCAAGTATACTTTTCGGGTATACTTGCCAGTTTTGATTTATACTTTGGGGAAGGAATACTCAATAGAAATATTCTCTTTGTCCTTTTCGGGAATATAGGAGATTGATTTGATTTCCTTTTCGGGATAGGGATTTTCATATATATGCTCAAAGAGATATCTCTCACCGTCTCTTATTGGAAGTGTTGAATAGGATGCTTCCTTAAGCTCACGCTCCGTTGCATTTACAGATGCTATATTCGTTCCAAGCTTAACGGGAAGACGCGCCTTTGTTCCGTCTGTGTACGTCACCTCATAACTGCCGAGCATATATACGGAATCAAGGGGTGTTTCGGCACCCCAAAACATTTTTGCAGGGATAGAGTGATGCGCTCCGTGAATTACCTTTATGGGATTTTTGACTGTTGTGCAGTATTTTCTATACAACTCGTTAAAGGTGTATTCTTTGATCCAAGCTTCCTTGTCCGAGTCATACGTATCACTCCAAAGTGCATATGAGGAGCATACAATATTGAAATGCTGGTAGTTTCTTTGCATCTTCTCCTTGTGACAAGAGCCCCAGTTTGACACATAACCGCCTATCACACCGCGGTTAATGCGTAAACGGTAGTTGGAACAGCCTATCGTCTTGAAATTGCCAAAAGCAACGGGGAATTCTCGTGCATGATATTCATCGTCAAGATGCTCTCCAAACTCCCAATACCAGTTGAGATACGTTATTCCCTTGGGAAGCATGTCAACGCATCGGTACGTCCAGGGCACAACAGAGGTCACACCGCTCCAGGTTTCTGGATCATTCCAGCCGCCTATCTTCATACCGTTGAAATAACGTGCCTTGAGAAGCTTTTCTCCCCACATATACGTTTCAATTCCCTTGGAGTCAAGATGTTCTTTAATTTTTATAATATCATCCGCAAATACTCTCGCAGGGTCTTTTTCGCGACATTTGTCACAAACGCAAATGCTGTAAAATTCATCGTGACCTATGTTTATTGCCTTTGGGTGAAACACGTCTATTACTTCGTCAAGAATATCAAAAGCTATTTCATATGATCGGGGATTTGACGGACAATAGGTGTCAGGATACGGATCGTTTTGTCTTTCTGCAATTTCGGGGTAGGCATTACAAATATAGTCAGTGTGACTGAGGGTAGGGCATTCGGGAATAAGCTCAAGGCCTCGTATTTCACACTCGTGGGCAAGGTGTCTGCATTCATCCTGCGTAAGAAATCCACCGTCACCGTTTTCTGCGTGTATAGAATTCTTTGCCCAGGTTTGTCCCAATTGTATCTCGTTCGTTCTGTTGACGTCACCAAGAACGTATTGAGAAAACTCCACCCATTTTTCATTGATACGCGGATGCTTTTTGTATTCCATGGCACCGCCTATCTCTACCATAATACGATTGTATTTATAGTATACAAGCTCATCCAGCATTTCGATAAAATCATCATAGGATTCTCTGCCCGGAAGATACACACGGTATCCTCTGTGTGCACACGCAGGTGCGTCATAAATCAACCCTTCGCTGTATCCGCCCGTCTCGGACATATGCATCAAAGTGGAAAGCGCCAAAATAAATCCTCTGTATTCGGTGGCATAAACTACTGTATCAACTCCGAAAGAAATGACGTACTCCTCTTCGGTTATAAGACCGCGCGGCAGGTCAAATAAAGCCTTACCCACACCGTTGATATAATCATCGGATTCACTTAAGCTTGTTGTGTTTATATTACTGTCGTGTTCAAAGGATTTTTTGATATCATCAGGTATACCGACAGAGAAGGTCAAGCTTTTGCACTCTGTACCGATAGTGGTTCTGCTCTTGATCTTTTCAATCTGATTAATTATATACTCTGTACAAGAATATTGTGGAATGCAAACTTTTGTATTTTTTCCAAAAAAAAGCTTTTCACCATTATTTGCAACTATGGTTTTCATTTTATATCTCCTTTAGAGTGAATTCAGTAACCTTATGTCTAATATGAAGTCTTTTTATAAAACAATACATTTTTTCATCTGCATTAGGAATAACGATATATCGGTTTAACAAAGCCATAAAAAGACTTATACGTCTTTGATTCCGTTATAGTTCAGGGTAAATTTCGTACATCCAAACCTCACTGTTCCAGATATTTCCGGTGGTCTGTCCGTACTTACTTAACACGACCTCAAAGCAACCGCTTTCTCTATTTTGAATAAGATTAAAATTGGATAACTGAACAGTTTCAGGTTCGCCATCCCGACGGGTATCGATTACCGTCAGTGTTTCCTTTTTTGCAGTGCCGTATTGCTCGTCAATTTCCACAATATTGAGCGGGAAACGTGGGAAATTGCCGTTAGTACGGTGATTGGTAATATTGCCAATCCAATAATGCTTTCCCGTTCGTTCATCCTTGATAATCTTGGAGCAGGTAGCAGAGGAGTAAATGACCTCTCCGTCATCAAAATGCCAGGGCATAATCTCTGAGAAGGTTTCTCCGTTATCGTCAGAATAGGCGTACCACTTAAAGCTCGGTGATCCCGGTTCTAAACGCATACTATCGCGCCACTTCATCGTTGCATTTGAACCGCGCATAATAACGAGAATTCTGCCGTTTGCCAATCTGGTCATCGTAGGCTCATTCAATCCTCGAGAGGAAAGTCGGTCGGATATGACAATAGGCTGACAAGGAGTTAATTCATATCGCTCTCCGTTCCATTTGCCTCGCATAACAAGGATACCGTTTGGGAAGGTGGGCATAGAAGGGAAGAGCTTATTGATATCCATACCGCCCAGCTCACAAAGATTCTCCATTCGTACTTCCATAGAAAACAGGATATCACCGCTCTCTTCGACAATTGCGTCACTGTGTGCAAAAGCGTGGTTGCGGTAAGCAAAGGATGGCTTTACCCAATTATCAGGGTCAAAGTCGTCTCCTGATTGGTATCGAATGAGTTCAGTATACTGTGTACCGTTGTCGTTGCTCACCGTAATGTACGAGTGAAAGGTGTAGTCCGAGGAATCACCATCCACATATTTCTTCATACATTTCTCACGTCCGCCAACCCATATCTGCATTGCATGGAATGAAATTGTATGATTCCAAACGGGGTTATACACCACCGGACCGTTCAGATAGTTACGCTGATGCTCTCCTTGATGTGAATCAGGATCGTTTTTCTTCTTTACCTCTTCCCAATCACCCCAGGTCTTTCCGTTATCATAGCTGATACGCTGTTTTGAACTGTCAATAAAATCAGAGCTTGATTGAAAACTAAGATTTTCTATTAAAGTCAGCCCTTCACGCTCCGCATACCGTCTTGAAATATTTTCCGCGATACCGTCATCCCTCATTGGTCTGTATAAAATACGATTTACCTTCATAGCTGTTTGTGCCTCTCCTTTTTGACTTTCGGTAATGCATAATCTATGCTTTATTATATCTTATTATATCACGCCGTTATATTTTGTCAATGTGCTATTCCGACATTTGTGTGTATGTTTGGCGAATCACAACACATAGTTATGAAGCCATTGACATTCTAAACTTTTTCATTGAAAAACCTCTCCTTTTCAGACAAAAATATTGGACACGTCATAGAGTAAAACTCCAAAATGATGTGTCCAACTTTTTTATCTTTTGATTTTTTATGATAAGGTTTAAAAAAATCAAAAAAGCCTTATATACCTTACTTGTTCATTACCGAATCTATTGCAACGGCACAAAGGGCGGTCATACTGAGACTCGGGGGTGTTACCTGCACCGATAAGTCTTTTATATGAATTAGAGAGTTTAAATATTATTGCAATTTTTTCATCTTTTATTTTTTAATAATTTTGTTAAAGAAATTCCCAGTAAGCAACCGATTGTCGAGGATAATATAACCGTTAAATAAAACACGAACATAACCTCTACTTCATCAACCGACATTTGTATGTAATGATTTTTGCTTTTTATCAAATATAATTTTATTAAATATATTGATAAACACAGCAAAAACGAAAGAATTGACAACGAAATCGGTAGAGTTTTTATTAAAATATGTTTTGCTTTATTAAAAAACATTCTTTGTAAAAAAAAGAAAGCAATGGCAAAAATTCCGTAAAAACAAGCTAATTCTATACTCATTTATATTCACCTAAAGTTTAGATTTTTAAAGTTACCTATGGTTGATAGTTGTTTCGTAGTTTGACACAAGTGCTATAATTTTTGCCGCTTCTGCTCGTGTAATATTATCATTTGGACGAAAGCTCCAATCACCATATCCTTTTATGATTCCAGCTGCACTCCAGTAATCTATCTCTTTTTCAGCCCAGTGAATCGAATAAACATCATAAAAAGTTTGAGCAGTTACATTTACCGAAGAAATAACAAAAGCAACGAACGCAAACGCTGCCAAAAGAAACAATTTAATACTCTTCATTGTATTTCATCCTTTTTTCAAAAGTATATCACGTCGAATTCTTTGCATAGTTGTTTATAATTATTTACACAAGTATAAGTTCATTAGAAATAAACACATAAAACAATTCATATAGGAATATTGTTAGTTGGCCTTTTAACATTAGACACATCATTCATGATTTCTCCAAAATGATGTGTCTAA
>JAZSDT010000104.1:0-3734 GCA_045531285.1 Eubacteriales bacterium | reverse complement strand
AAACAGCCTCGCCGTTTCGCATTGTAGGGATATACCTAATGGTTACGGTAGGCGAGAATTGCCGGCGGTCGCTGACCGCTTTTTTATATGCTAGGAAATTGCATTAAATTAGCCTCGCCGTTTCGCATTGTAGGGATATACCTAATGGTTACGGTAGGCGAGAATTGCCGGCGGTCGCTGACCGCTTTTTTAGCTTTGCATACGTTCAAAAAAAGTGAAACGGCGAGGGCTTAATAATCGAGAAATTTCCTATAAAGAAATAAAAGCCGCTCTGCTTTCGCAAAGCGGCTTGTTGTCATCTTAGTGAACGATGCACTTTTCAGTGTCCTTGTCGAAGATGTGAAGTCTTGTAACGTCAAGAGCAATCTTGATATCTGTGTCAACCTCAGAAGCTGAGTGAGCGTCAACGTTAGCGATGAGGTTCTGCTCCTCTGAAACGAGGTAGAGGTATATGCATGAACCCATAAGCTCTGTAACGTCAACGTGAGCGGGGATAACCCATTCAGCAAGAGACTCGAGGTGAGAAGCGTCATCGTGGATACACTCGGGACGGATACCTGCAACAACTTCCTTGCCGATGTACTCGTCAAGCTGACCGTCTTCGATCTTTTCCTCGGGGAGTCTGAGCTTATTCTTGCCGAAGCAGAAGTAAACGTTGTCCTCACCCTTGGCCTTTTCAATAGTACCGTTGATGAAGTTCATCTGAGGAGTACCGATGAAGCCTGCAACGAACATATTAACAGGATAGTCGTAAAGCTTTTGAGGGCTGTCAACCTGCTGGATAAGACCGTCCTTCATAACTACGATACGTGTAGCCATTGTCATAGCCTCGACCTGGTCGTGAGTAACGTAGATGAATGTTGTAGCGAGTCTTGTATGAAGCTTTGTAAGCTCTGTTCTCATCTGTGTACGGAGCTTAGCGTCAAGGTTTGAAAGAGGCTCGTCAAGAAGGAATACCTTGGGCTGACGAACGATAGCACGACCGAGAGCAACTCTCTGTCTCTGACCGCCTGAAAGAGCTGCGGGACGTCTGTCAAGAAGGTGAGCGATGTCAAGAACTCTTGCAGCTTCCTCAACCTTTCTCTTGATTTCTTCCTTGGGAACCTTACGAAGCTTAAGACCGAATGCCATGTTCTCAAACACGGTCATATGGGGATAAAGAGCGTAGTTCTGGAAAACCATCGCAATGTCTCTGTCCTTGGGTGCTACATCGTTAACGATCTTGTCGCCGATGAAAAGCTCACCTTCGGAAATCTCTTCAAGACCTGCAATCATTCTAAGTGTTGTGGATTTACCGCAACCTGAAGGACCAACGAGGATGATAAATTCCTTGTCCTTGATCTCCAGGCAGAAGTCCGATACAGCAGTTACGCCGCCGGGGTACTTCTTATAAATGTGCTTAAGTGATACACTTGCCATTGACTGACCTCCTAAATTAATTCAAAACTTATAGTTTTTAGATTACATTTTTTCTTACTGTAATATAATAACAGAAATATGCAAAATAGTAAAGATGTTTATTTTCCAATTTTCGCCCTCTTCATATATGCAAATTGCACAAAAATTGGACAAACAGTGTCCAAAACCCCTTATTTTAAGGGGGTGCGTTTTTGCACAACTTGCCTTTATAAAGCTTATTTCAGGCTTATTTTATGCCCTTCATGGTAAGTCCGATACGCTTTGTCTTGACGTCAACCGAGATGACGCTCACCTTTACAATATCTCCTACCGACAGTGCCTCGGAGGGATGCTTGATGTACTTATCCGATATCTGTGAGATGTGTACGAGTCCGTCCTGATGCACTCCGATATCCACAAAGGCACCGAAGTCGCAGACGTTTCTTACAGTGCCGGTCAGCACCATTCCTTCATAAAGGTCGTTAAGGTCCAGAATGTCGTCTCTGAGTACGGGCTGTTCAAAATCGTCACGAATGTCAAGGCCCGGCTTTTCAAGCTCACGCACAATATCGTCAAGGGTGGGAACACCGATACCCAGCTCTTCGGCAAGCTTCTCCTTACCGTAGCCTCGCACCTTGTCGCCAAGTCCCGAAAGTCCCTTCACTTCGCCCTTTGTCAGCTCCAGGTCAAACTGTGACATAAGCTTTCTTGCCGCCTCGTAGGATTCGGGATGAACGCCGGTATTGTCAAGGGGCTCTTTTGAGTCGGGGAGTCTGAGGAAGCCCGCGCACTGCTCAAACGCCTTGTCTCCCACTCTGGGCACCTTCTTTATCTTGTCAACGCTGTCAAACTCGCCGTTTTCCTCACGGTACTTTACAATGTTCTTTGCAGAGGTGGAGTTGATGCCCGCAACGTAGGACAGCAGGGCAAAGGAGGCTGTATTAAGATTTACACCGACGCTGTTAACACAGCTTTCAACAACACCGCCAAGCGCCTCGTCAAGTCTCTGGGGCTTCATATCGTGCTGATACTGTCCCACACCTATCGCCTTTGGCTCTATCTTTACAAGCTCGGCAAGGGGGTCTTGTATTCTTCTTGCAATGGATACGGCACTGCGCTGCGTTACGTCAAAATCGGGGAATTCCTTGGCTGCCAGCTCTGATGCCGAATATACCGATGCACCTGCCTCGGAGGTGACAATGTACTTGGTCTTAAGCGAATTGTTCTTTATCATTCCCGCAACGAACATTTCACTTTCCTTGGATGCCGTTCCGTTGCCTATGGAGATAACGTCAACGTCGTATTTTCTTATGAGAGAAAGCATTATCTTTTCGCTTTCCTCGATTCTTTCTTGCGGCTTTGTGGGATAGATGACCGCTGTGTCAAGCACCTTTCCTGTCTTATCTACAACTGCAAGCTTACAGCCTGTTCTGTAGCCGGGGTCAAAGCCGATGACAGTCTTGCCCTTAAGCGGGGGCTGAAGAAGGAGATGCTTAAGATTGTCCTCAAATACCACAATGGCACTTTCTGAGGCGGTATCGAATATCATTGAACGTATTTCACGCTCGATGGATGGGAAAATGAGTCTTGAATAGGAATCTCTCACTGCCGAATCCACAAGGGATGTAAATATGCTTCCCGGAATAACGTTGCGGTTTATGAGGAAGCTGAGGGGCAGATACTCGTCTATTTCAACGGCGACCTTGAGGAAGTCCTCCTTTTCGCCTCTGTTGAGCGCCAGAACTCTGTGTCCCGGAATCTTGGACACAGGCTCACTGTATTCGTAGTACATACGGTACACAGAATCCTCTTCGGTGTTTGCCTTTGATACTATCTTTCCGTTGTCGAAAATAAGCTGACGGAGTGTCTGACGGAACTGGGCATTGTCGGATATGTCCTCGGCAATGATGTCCAGCGCTCCCGCAATGGCTTCTTCCGCCGTTGCAACTCCCTTTTCTTCGTTTACGTATTCTGCGGCATAGTCCTCGGGCGTTCCGTCCTTTATTTCCTGAGCGAAGATCAGTGCGGCAAGAGGCTCCAGCCCCTTTTCACGCGCGACCGATGCTCTTGTCTTTCTGTGAGGCTTGTAGGGACGGTAGATGTCCTCGACCTCGGTCATGGTCTGTGCCTTTTCCAGCGCCTCTCTTATTTCATCGGTGAGCTTGCCCTGTTCCTCAATGGAGGAGAGCACCTCTTCCTTTCTCTTTTCAAGGTTTCTCAGGTAGGTAAGTCTCTCGAATATCTGACGTATCACCTGGTCGTCAAGAGAGCCTGTCATTTCCTTTCTGTATCTGGCGATAAAGGGAATGGTATTCCCGTCGTCCATAAGCTCGATT
>JAZSDT010000162.1:0-4694 GCA_045531285.1 Eubacteriales bacterium | reverse complement strand
ATCATCGAGGAAATCGGTGGCGGTGTTCCCAACGGTAAGAAGTTCAAGGCAGCACAGACAGGTGGTCCTTCCGGCGGATGTATCCCTGCAAGTCTTATTGATACAGAAGTTGACTACGATAACCTCGTTGCAATGGGATGTATGATGGGTTCAGGCGGTCTTATCGTTATGGACGAAGATACTTGTATGGTTGATATGGCTAAGTTCTTCCTTGAGTTTACTGTAGATGAATCTTGCGGTAAGTGTACTCCTTGTAGAGTAGGTACCAAGAGACTTCTTGAAATGCTTGAAAAGATTACTTCTGGCAACGGTACTCTCGAAGATATTGACAAGCTTGAAGAGCTTTGTAACTACATCAAAGCTAATTCACTTTGCGGCCTTGGACAGACAGCTCCCAACCCTGTACTTTCAACTCTCAAGTTCTTCAGAGACGAGTACGTTGCTCACGTTGTTGAAAAGAGATGTCCTGCAGGCGTATGTAAGGATCTCCTTACATTCTATATCGAGCCTGAAAAGTGTAAGGGCTGTACAAAGTGTATGCGCAACTGTCCTGTTAACGCTATCAGCGGCAGCGTAAAGGTTCCTCACGTTATCGATACAGCTAAATGTATCAAGTGCGGTGCTTGTATTGACAACTGTGCATTCAAGGCTATTATTAAAAAGTAAGAAAGGAGTACGCTGAAAATGGAAATGATTAATTGTAAAGTAAATGGCATTGCTGTCAGCGTGCCCAAGGGATCAACAATTCTTGAAGCTGCACGTGTTGCGGGTGTAGAGATCCCCACCCTTTGCTTCATGAAGGATATAAATGAAATAGGTGCTTGCCGTATATGCGTAGTTGAAGCTACAGGTGCAAGAGGTCTTGTTACCGCTTGCGTATATCCCGTCGCTGATGGCATGGAAATACAGACAAATACCGAAAAAATTCAGAAAGCACGTAAGACTACTCTCGAGCTTATTCTTTCAACACATGACAAGAAGTGCCTTTCTTGTAAGCGTTCTACCAACTGTGAGCTCCAGAAGCTTTGCCGTGAATACGGTGTAGATGAAAATGCTTTCGGAGGTTACAAGCGCGAGTATGAGCTTGATGAATCAGCTCCTCACCTTGTTCGTGATAACAATAAGTGTATTCTTTGCCGTCGTTGTGTTGCAGTGTGCGATCAGCAGTATGTATCGATTATCGGTGCTAACGACAGAGGTATCGATACTAACATTGGCAATCCTTTCGATGTTAAGCTTGCTACTACTTCTTGTATCTCTTGCGGTCAGTGTACAGCTGTATGTCCTACAGGTGCTCTTACCGAAAAGGATGACACAGAAAAGGTTTGGGCTGCAATTGCAGATTCCACAAAGCACGTAGTTGTACAGACAGCTCCTTCTGTTCGTGCAACCCTTGGTGAGTGCTTTGGTATGCCTATTGGCACAAACGTAGAAGGTAAGATGGTTGCAGCTCTCAGAAGACTTGGATTTGATAAGGTGTTCGATACAGACTTTGCAGCTGACCTTACAATAGTTGAAGAAGCAAACGAGCTTATCGATAGAGTTAAGAACGGCGGAGTTCTTCCTATGATAACTTCGTGCTCACCGGGATGGGTTAAGTTTGCTGAATACTACTATCCTGAAATGCTTTCTCATCTTTCTTCTTGCAAGTCACCTCAACAGATGGCTGGTGCAGTAATTAAGACTTACTATGCACAGAAGATGGGAATTGATCCTAAGGATATAGTTTCTGTATCTGTAATGCCTTGTACAGCAAAGAAGTTCGAGATAGGCAGAGAAGATCAGAGTGCTGCCGGTGTTCCTGATGTTGATATTGCTATCACAACAAGAGAGCTTGGCAGAATGATAGAGCGTGCAGGTCTCAAGTTTACGGCTCTTCCTGACGAAGAGTTTGATTCACCTCTTGGTGAGGACACAGGTGCAGCTGTTATCTTTGGTGCAACAGGCGGTGTAATGGAGGCAGCTCTCCGTACAGCTAACGACTGGCTCACAGGCAAGGATAACACAGAAATCGACTTTACTGCTGTTCGTGGTACAGACGGTCTTAAGGAAGCATCTCTTAACATTGCAGGACTTGATATCAAGGTTGCAGTAGCAAGCGGTGCAGCAGCTGCAAAGGTTGTTATGGACAGAATTGCAAGCGGTAACTCCGGATGGACGTTTGTTGAAATAATGGGATGTCCTGGCGGATGTGTAAACGGCGGCGGTCAGCCTATTCAGCCTCAGTCTGTTCGTGATACAGTTGATCTCAAGGCAGTTCGTGCAAAGGCTCTTTATGATCAGGATGCAGCTATGGCTATCAGAAAGTCACATGAGTCTCCTGTTGTTAAGACTCTTTATGAAGAGTATTATGATGGATTTGGTGGACACAAGGCTCATCATGACCTTCATACTACTTACGTTCCCAGAAAGAAAATGTAATTATTAATAACAAAACACCTCGCTTCGGCGAGGTGTTTTGTGTATATACAGAAAATTAATGTTTAATATATTGACTTTTGACTCTAAAAAGTGTAAAATTATATGAATAAGTATTATGGAGTATTGTAACATTGAAAGAGGAATTTTCACGCACTGCAATGCTGATTGGTAAAACCGGCATTGACAAGCTCAGTAGTTCAAAGATTATCGTTTTTGGAGTTGGTGGTGTTGGGTCTTTTGCTGTAGAAGCTTTAGCGAGATGCGGACTCAAGCGTCTTGATATAGTTGATTCTGATACTGTATCCGTTACTAACATTAACAGGCAGTTGATAGCATTGCATTCAAGCGTTGGAAAGAAAAAGGTAGAAGTTGCCAAAGAACGCATCATTGATATATCACCCTATACCGAGGTTAATTCTTTTGATTTTTTTTACAGCAATGAGACCAAAGATATGATTGACCTTTCTCAATACGATTACGTTGTAGATGCTGTTGATTCTATGGATTCAAAAGTATTGCTTGTAAAAGAGGCGTTTTCGAAGCATATTCCTATAATATCGGCTCTAAGCACAGGTAACAAACTTGATGTCACAAAATTTGTTGTTTCGGATATTTTCAGTACGACAGTTTGTCCTATTGCAAAAATTATGAGAAAGCGTTTAAGAGAAGAAAATATTGACAGACTTAAGGTTGTCTATTCAACCGAAATGCCGATTATTGCAGACCAGAGCTTTGTTTCAGATAGCGGCAAAAGAACAGTTGGAAGCATTTCTTTTGTCCCTTCTACTGTAGGGCTTATGCTTGCTTCTGCCGTAATTCAAGATTTATTGAGCTAGCGGAGATAAAATGAATTATACAGAGAAAAATTTAAAGTTCATTCCTCTTGTAAGGGATAAAATAAAGGCGATATATAACGAGCCAAAATTTTATATTGAGACTGCAGGCTGTCAGCAAAATGAATCTGACAGTGAAAAAATTACAGGTATGGCTACGGACTTAGGATATACTGTAACGGATAAAAAAGAAGATGCAGACTTGATTTTGCTTAATACTTGTGCTGTGAGAGAGCATGCTGAATTAAAATCATTATCTCACGCTGGTCATCTTAAGCATTTAAAAGAGAATAATCCGCATCTCATCGTTGGATTGTGTGGCTGTATGGTTCAGCAAGAACACAGAAAAAACGATATAAAGCATAAGTACCCATACGTTGATTTTGTATTCGGAACTAATCTGATTTTTGATTTTCCAAAAATTTTGTATAAAGTTTTAACAGAAAATAAGAGACACTTTTTTATAGAGTCGTATGATGAGAATTCAGGCCAAATGGTTGAAGGAGTTCCTGTTGTAAGAAAGAGTACAAAAACAGCTTGGGTATCCATAATGTACGGTTGCAATAATTTTTGCACATACTGTGTTGTTCCTTATGTCAGAGGACGTGAACGTAGCCGCGAAATGAATGCAATTATAGCTGAAGTAAAGAGCTTGATTGAAGACGGATATAAAGATATTACTTTGTTGGGACAAAACGTTAATTCTTACGGTAAGGACTTGAGTGACAAGCCGACGTTTGTTGATCTTTTGCGCGCTTTGGACTCAATAGACGGTGATTTTGTACTCAGGTTTATGACCTCCCATCCTAAAGATGCAACACACGAGTTGTTTGATTTTATTTCAGAGAGTGTGCATATGGCACCTCATTTTCACTTACCTATGCAATCCGGCTCAAACAGAATACTCAAGGAAATGAACAGGCATTATTTAAGGGAAGACTATCTTGAACTTTGCGGTTATGCCAAGAAGGTTTATCCGGATATATCGTTGACAACGGATATAATTGTTGGATTTCCCGGCGAAACCGAAGAAGATTTTTTAGACACTCTTTCGGTCCTTGAAGAGGTAAGATTTGATTCGGTCTTTTCGTTTAATTATTCACCAAGGAAAGGTACGAAAGCTGCATCTATGCCCAACCAAATAGATGAAGAAACAAAAAAAGACCGTATGGGGCGCTTGTTAGAACTACAGCAGAAAATTTCATCCGAGAATAATAAAAAGCTGATTGGAAAAACTGTGCGAGTAATAGTCGAGGGTGACAGCAAATCGGATTCTTCAGTGTGGGCAGGAAGAACAGATCAAGGAAAGATAATACACTTTCCAAAAGATTCCGTAACACTTGTTCCGGGACAGCACGTTGAAGTAGAAATTGAACGTGCAGAAGCATACACAATTTATGGAAAATTAAAATAAAGAGGTATATAAAATGAACGTATCAG
>JAZSDT010000137.1:0-7232 GCA_045531285.1 Eubacteriales bacterium | reverse complement strand
CTTGTCCATTGTGGAGTTGGTCTGTATGCACATCAGCACGGCGTGGCTGTCGGCGTCGCTTTTATCAAGATAGTGCACGTCATTTGTGGCGACAAGGGGTATATCCGTTTCCTCGGACAGCCGTACAAGTGAAGAGTTGATAATAGTTTCCTCGGGAATATTGTGGTCCTGTACCTCCAGGTAGAAGTCCTGCCCGAATATATCCTTCATTTCCAGCGCCAGCTTCTTTGCGCCCTGATAATCTCCCGAAAGGATGAGCTGCGGAATACGTCCGCCTATACACGCCGACAGAGCAATAAGACCTTGGCTGTGTCGGGCAAGCGTTTTCATATCTATTCTGGGCTTTGAGTAAAAGCCCTGTGTATGCGCTATGGAATTGAGCTTTATCAGATTTTTGTAGCCCTGTGCATCTTTTACAAGGAGAACAAGGTGATAGTTTTCACGGTCAAGGGAATAAAGCTTATCCTCAAGATTGCGTGATGCCATATACATTTCGCAACCGATTATGGGCTTTACTCCCGCTTTTTTTGCCGCCTTGTAAAAATCAACAGCTCCGTACATCGCACCGTGGTCGGTTATGGCAACCGCGCTCTGAGAGTACTCTTTCACACGGTCAAAAAGCTTCTCTATACGGCAAGCGCCGTCGAGAAGGCTGTATTCCGTATGGAGATGAAGATGTACAAAATCCGCCATTATTCCTCCGCTGCTTCTATGAGCTTTTTCAGTCTGTGATTGATTCCCGACCTTGATATTCCGCCCTCGGTCATTTTCGCAAGCTCGGACAGGGAGGCGTCGGGATATCTTTCTCTGAGCTCCGCCGTCTCCTTAAGGTCGTCGGGAAGGGCATCGAATCTGCCGCTGTCCCGAAGCTTTTTTATTGCGTGACGAAGCTGTACCGAGGCATTTACCGTCTTTCGCATATTTGCCGCTTCACAGTTACAGCTTCTGTTAAGAGCATTCATAGTCTCTTTTTCAATTGATTTTGTCATTATGTCAAGTGCCACTTTTTCAGCACCCATAAGCGTACAGAATTCCTCTGTCCTTCCGCCTCCCTTTACGTATACCACGTAATCCGAGCGGCGCTTTGATATTTTAGGGGAAAGCTCCTGCCCGATAAAATCGCACAGAGCCAGTGCATTTTTTTCGTCCTTAAGCAAAAACTCTACTCTGTAATCGGAGTCGGGGTCGGAAATAGTACCTGAGGACAAAAACGCACCCCTGAGGAAGAACCTTGTACAGCTTGGACACTCACAGGCAAAGCCGAAGTCCTTCTCCTCGTCGCTCAGCCTTTCAAAAAGCTCCTGTCCCACAAGGTCACGTCCGAAGGTGACCTCAAATTTCGTCTTGCCGCCCCGCTGAGTCTGTCTCACGTCGGGCTGTGCAAGAAAATAATGTATCATTATATACGTGCAGATCTCCAACAGACTTTCGTTTTCAATGGAAAGCGTCATTGTGTCACGCTTGAGTCTGCGTGAAAACAAGGTCACCCCGTAGAAAAAAGCAAGGGCACAGCACTTGTCGCACTTACCGACGGTCTCGTCAGCAAAGGTATTGCCCAAGCCTACCTCAAAGGCTGTCTTGGTGCAAAGGTAGTCCTTTACACTTGAACTGTAGGAAGTATAGTTCAAAGCTTTGTTTCTCCTTCCGGTGCAAGATATCTTATCTCACACTCTATTTCCACGCCTTCTTTTTCAAAAATAATTTCTTTGACACGTCTTACCAGCTCTATTATGTCCCCTGCCGTAGCACCGCCTTTGTTGATTACAAAGCCCGCGTGCTTACAGCTGACCTGAGCACCGCCCACACTAAAGCCCTTAAGTCCTGCCTCCTCTATCATCTGTCCCGTAAAGCGTCCGGGATAGCGCTTGAAGGTAGAGCCTGCACTTGGATATTCAAGGGGCTGCTTCTCTCGGCGCTTTGCAAGAAGCTCACGGCACTGTGCCGTTATCTCCTGACTGTTGCCGTGGCAAAGAGCAAGCTTGCATCCCAGTATAATGCCGTCAAAATCCATATATGCGCTTCTTCGGTAGTCAAAGAGGTTTTCCTCTCCCACAAGCTCGCCCTCACCCTTTTCGGGAGACCAGTAGCTTGTGGACACCACCACGTTTTTCATTTCCGAGCCGTATGCACCTGCATTCATATAGACGGCGCCTCCCACAGTACCGGGGATACCGCAGGCGAATTCAAGACCCGACAGTCCCCTGTCGGCAGCATACTTGGACAAGGTTGCAAGATTTACACCTGCATCGGCACAGAGGGTAGCGTTTTCCTCGTCAAAGGAATAGCCGTTCATCCTGCCCGTGAACACAACAAGTCCCCTGTAGCCCTCGTCGGCAACAAGGAGATTAGAGCCTTTGCCCACAACGAAAAAGGGAATTCCGTATTTCTTTGCCGTCTCAACAGCCTCGGTGAGCTGAGCCTTGTTTTCGGGAAATACAGCAAGGTCAGCATTGCCGCCAACCTTAAAGGTGGTGTATTCACACATTGGAAGACTGATTTTAGCTTCGATTCCCTTTTCTTGCGCTTCCTTTAAAAAGACGTTAATATTATCTGTCATACACTCTCCGTATCATCGAGGCTCGCCGTCTGATTCTCCCATAAGCTTTTTGTTGAATTCAACGGCTGTGTTGTAGCCCATTTTCTTCTGTCGGTTGTTCATTGCCGCAATCTCGATAATAACGGCAAGGTTTCGTCCCGGCTTCACAGGGATGGTTATGCTGGGTATTTTAAGTCCCATAATTTCGCTGTACTCGGTATCAAGACCGAAGCGGTCGTAAAACTTTTCGGGATTCCACTGCTCAAGGTTTATAACAAGGTCGATCTTCTCGGTATTCTTAACAGCACCCATACCGAATATGCGTCTGACGTCAACTATGCCGATACCTCGAAGCTCGATATAGTGACGGATCATTTCCGGCGCTGAGCCTACCAGAGTCTTATCGGATACACGCCTTATTTCAACGGCATCGTCGGCAACAAGACGGTGACCTCTCTTTACAAGCTCTATTGCCGCCTCGCTCTTACCTATTCCGCTGTCACCCGTAATAAGTATACCCTCGCCGTATACCTCCACGAAAACGCCGTGCATTGAGATCATAGGGGCAAGCTTTACGTTCAGCGAAGAGATAAGCGCCGCCATAAAGCGTGAGGTGTTCTGCTTTGTGTGAAGTACAGGAATCTTGTGCTTTTCGGCAAGCTGAACAGTGCCCTCGTACATCTCCTCTCTGTGAGAGAAGACCACTGCAACGGGATGGCGTGAAAAGAAAGCGTCAAGACGGTTGAGTGCCTCCTGCTCTCCAACACTTTCAAGGTAGCGGTATTCCACCCTGCCAAGCACCTGGATCCTCTCGCAGTCGAAATGCTCGAAAAAGCCTGTGAGCGGCAGACCGGGACGAGTTACCTCGTTTTTGGTAATATGTATATTCTTTGGCTCGTCGGGCATATATATCGGTTCAAGTCCGAATTCTTTTATAAGGTCCTCAAGAGTACAGAAATTTTCTTCCATGATAACCTCCCGTAATTAGTTATTCATAACATTATACTATACAACTGTAAAAATTACAATATATATGTAAGAATTTTTACAAAAGACTTTATTGACATCACAGTAAAATATGCTATAATTACATAGATAAATCACGAAGGGAGGTAGCGGAATGAAAAAGCTGACTATTGGCATAATCGCTCACGTTGACAGCGGAAAGACAACGCTGTCGGAATCCATACTCTACAAATCGGGCGTTGTGCACAAGCAGGGCTCGGTCAACAAGGGAAGCTCCTTCATGGACACCAACGACATTGAACGCGACCGAGGGATAACCATTTTTTCAAGCTCCGCTTCATTCCTGTGGGGAGACACGGAATTTACCCTTCTTGACACCCCGGGTCACGTTGACTTCTCTCCCGAAACAGAACGGGCGCTCCGCGTTATCGACTGTGCCGTACTGGTCATAAGCGGTACCGACGGAGTACAAAGTCACACCTCTACCCTTTGGCATCTGCTTGAAGCCTACAAGATCCCAACCTTCATTTTCGTAAACAAAATGGACATATCCGACTATTCACGTGACGTTCTGTGCGGAAATCTGCGTTCGGGACTGGGAGACGGCGTGGTCAACGTGGGTGCAATTGCAATAGAGCGTTACCGTGAGGAGCTTGCCATGTGCTCAGAAGCATTGATGGAAAGCTTTCTTGCAGGTGATGAGTTTTCCGACAGCGACCTGTCCGATGCCATTGCTTCAAGACGTCTGTTCCCCTGCTACTTCGGCTCGGCTATCATGGGCGAGGGTGTGGGAAACCTTCTTGACGGCATTGCAAAATACCTTCGTGCGCCGAGCTACAGCGACAAATTCGGTGCAAAGGTGTATAAGATAACCCGTGACAAAAACGAGACCTTGGTTCACGTAAAGGTGACAGGCGGCACTCTCAAAGTGAAGGACACCCTTTCGGGCAAGCTTCGTGACGGCAGTCAATGGAGCGAAAAGGTCAACACGATACGCATATATTCGGGCGAAAAATACAAGACGGTAAACGAGGTCACATCAGGTACTGTATGTGCGCTGACGGGCATAACCCATGCCTATCTCGGTATGGGTCTTGGAGAAGAAAAGGACTGCTCGGCAGCTCATCTGGAGCCTGTTTTATCCTACCGTGTAGACCTGCCCAACGGAGTTGACGCCCACACTGCGCTGTCAAAGTTCCGTCAGCTTGAGGAGGAAGAGCCCTCCCTTCACATTATGTACAGTGAGCAAAAGGGCGAGATATACTTCGGAGTTATGGGAGAGGTACAGCTGGAGGTACTCACACGCCTGATAGCACAGCGATTTTCCATGGACGTAAGCTTCAGCTACGGCTCTATTGCCTACCGTGAGACAGTGCGCTCAGCCGTTGTGGGCATCGGACATTACGAGCCCTTGCGCCACTATGCCGAGGTACAGCTGCTGTTGGAGCCTCTTGAAAGGGGTATGGGGCTGGAGTTTGCCGTTGACAGCGATTGCGGTCTGGAGGGACACTTCAGACGTCTGGTGCTGTCCCATCTGTATGAAAAAATGCATATCGGCGCTTTGACAGGCTCACCTGTTACCGATATGAGAATAACGCTTATTGCAGGAAGATCACACTTGAAGCACACCGAGGGAGGCGACTTCCGTCAGGCGACATGGCGTGCAGTCCGTCAGGGCTTGCGCTCGGCTGAATCGGTGATACTGGAGCCTTGGTACGATTTTCGTCTGGAAGTACCCGCCGACAGTATCGGACGTGCTATGACAGATATATCCGCCATGGGAGGACGCTTTGGCGAGCCCGAGCTTGAAAACGGAATAAGTGTGCTTTCGGGCAGTGCACCTGTTTCAAAGATGCGAGGCTACCACAGAGAGCTTGTGGGCTACACCAAGGGTACGGGCAGACTGTCTACCACTCTTCGAGGCTACGAGGAATGCACCGAGCCCGAGACGGTAATTGCACAGTGCGGCTACGATGCAGACAGGGACACCGACAACACGGCGGACTCGGTATTCTGTGACCACGGTGCAGGCTTTACAGTGCCTTGGTACGAGGTGGAACAGTATAAGCATCTGGACAGTGGAGTAGAGCTTGCCGCCGATGACGACATCACACTTGACGAGCGCGCAAACAGATATATGCAGGCAGTTGCCGACGACGAGGAGCTGATGCGTATTTTTGAGCGCACCTACGGTCCGATAAAGCAACGGAACCCGGGTGAAAAAAAGGTAAAAAAGACCTTTACACCGCCAAAGCCCAATCCCCCTGCCGTAAAGAAGCTGTACACAGGCTCGGAATATTTGCTGGTTGACGGCTACAACATCATCTACAGCTGGGACGACCTGAGGGCACTGTCGGAAAAGAGTATGGACCTTGCACGCACGGTACTGTGCGACAGGCTTTCAAACTATCACGGCTTCAGGGGCTGTGAGGTCATAGTGGTGTTTGACGCATACAAGGTCAAGCGCAATCACGGAGAGACCGAGAAGATAGGCGGTATCACGGTAGTTTACACCAAGGAAGCCGAGACGGCGGACACCTACATTGAAAAGGCGTCTCACGAGCTGTCGAAAAACCACCGCGTGCGTGTTGCCACCTCCGACGTTCAAGAGCAGCTCATAATTTTCGGTAACGGAGCTATCCGTGTATCTTCCAGGGGCTTACTTGCAGAGCTGAACAGTGTTGAAAAGTGCATAAGAGAGCTTATAAATTAAAGGCAAGGATGTGGCATGCTTGCGTTTAATTTTCGTTATCTTTTATGAAATTGTAAATCATCGCAAGCGTTACGTAAAACACAGCCTGAACGGTATAAACCACCATTGAGAAGAATATCGAGCCAAGTAAAGGAGACAAAAGAAGCTCAAGAAGAAGTATTGGCAAGGTGGTGCAAAAGGCAAGCCACTTATTGCCCTTCATCATCTTCATGCTGTGTGACAGTGCCTTAACGGGAGATATCCGGGGATCGTCCTGCAAAATGAAAACCGACATACAAAAAGTAAAGTACACAGGAAAGAAAAGCAGTAGGATTCCCAAAGAGTTCAAAACTGTAGTCAACAGTACAAGCACGCAGCCCTTAAGCAAAAAAGAGGGCTGTGAAAAGGGAGCGAAAAATTCTCTCATTGTTGCTCTCTGACTTATGGTCTTGCGTGAAATTATCAGATAAAAGCGTGTTGCACAGAAGCTCAGCGGCAGATTGATGAGCACGGACGCAAGAGAAACAGCCAGCGTTATGGAGTAAAGCTCAGGGTCGGGGGAGAAAATGTCAACGTTCATATTCTCTGCCGTGACCTGATAATAATAATTTATAACCGTTGACACAAGCCCTGAAAAGATAACGGCGATAAGCGAGCTGCCCAGGTGGGAAAACACCGCCAGCTTTGCAAGGTCTCGGTATTGTCTGCGTTTTTCTTTCATTGGTGGTATTCCTTTCAGATATTCACCAAATATTTTACCACAAAGATAAAAAAAGTCAATCTGTGAGGTTGCAATTTGTGTGAAAATATGGTAAACTTAATATGAAATATTATTGTTTGAAGAGGTAAAAATGGATTTTATTAAGGTTATTGCCACAGAGTTCGGCATTAAGGAGCTACAGGCTAAAAACGTAATCGAGCTTATGGACGACGGGAATACCATTCCCTTTATCGCCAGATACCGAAAAGAAGCTACAGGCGAGCTTTCGGATGAGGTCTTAAGAGACTTATCTGCAAGGCTTGAATACCTTAGAAACT
>JAZSDT010000115.1:0-23420 GCA_045531285.1 Eubacteriales bacterium | reverse complement strand
ACATGGCTACGATCCGACTTCCCTCACCTACGCACAGACGCCAGGTTTCGTTGAAGTAGTTTTCGTAGAGGAAATGAGAAAACATAACCAGTCTCATACTGCCGTAGAAACGCGCCTCGTATACGTCCTTTGTACAAGCATCGGCGGCAACTGTGTAGCCCTTCTTTATAGCTTCCATAATTGCCTCGGAGGTATTGTCCTTGGCAAACACTACAGTGAATCTTCTTGCAAAGCCTGCTTCGCTGTCATGATTGTGAGAATCGGTTGAGCCAACGGGAGGAAGGTAATTGCCCTGAAGTGCCTTCTCCTGCCAGAGAGCCAGCTGCATATTGACCTTGGTGTAATGTATTCCGCCCATTACCTCAAAGGCATCGAAAATCTTGCTGTCATACAGCAGATCAAGAAATTCCGACGATACGTTATATCGGTTGGGACACCAATACGGGTGAACAAAAATCGCAATGCCTCCAACCTTGTGTATTTCGCGGCACGCCCAATGTGCCATAGCAAGACGGCGGCGGTACTGTTCGTCTACGTGAGCGAGTGTTTTTTCTATTTCGTCCACTGCCTTTTCGTAATCATCCGGATGGTTTATATACTTATCACAAACGCTCTCCTTGCCCCCTACGTGAACTATGTGTACAATAGAGCCCGGAGTGTGGACTTCTTCGCCCTTCATTATATGCATACCGGTCTTCACTCCGTCAAGAAGCTCGTTTGCAAGGAATGAGGTGTACATACGGTTGTGGTCGGTAAGCGAAAAGAAGTCATAGCCTTCCTCACGGTAATCCGCAGGTGTCATAGAAATACCGTCCTGACCGTCGGAATAATATGTATGCGTATGCAGGTCTCCCTTGAGGGGACGAAGCTCGTACAGGTCGGGCTCTACGGCATACAGTGAAATCTTTATTTCCTTATCCCCTTTCTTACAAAAGCGGATAGAATACTCTTGCTCCTTTTCAAAGGTGTGGCGAAATACGATGCATCCGTCCTTCACCTCGAACTCGTGGTCAAGGTCCACGTGCTTGTGATAGTCAAGCTGGTCGTCAAGGAGTCCTACAACTCCAAGCTCGTAATCCCATTCCTCTCTGAATATTCTTGATACGTCTCTGGGCTTTAACCATATCTCCGTTTCAACTCCGGTACAAACGACCGAAGGGTAACACATATAGCGAACGTGTGCGTTTCTCATTTTATTTCTCCTTTATTTTATAACTATACCTCTATTTCGTAAGCTTCAAAAAGCGAATGCAAGTACTCGTTCTCCTGTTCTGAAAGGTAAAAATACTTTCCTGTGGGGCAGTGTTTGACCACACCGCATCCGTCAAGAGCTATTGCGTACATTTCACCGCCTATATTAAATCCGCATAAATCGTTAAAGCTACAGGACGGGGCGTCCTTGTAAATCTTTTTGCCGTCAAAGATTTCTTTTATTTTTGCAGCCTCCTCATCGTCAAGGTGTATGTCATACTGTGTCTCATCCGATGAAGTATATTTCAAGTTTACCGAAGTACCCTTTATATCCACTTGAGAACAAGACACCAAAATGGTTACGGTAGCTACAAACAGAAGCAAAACGCTCATCATTTTCATAAGAATTCACCTACATTCCAAAGGGCTTGTCAGTGTGGAGTACCTCTTTGTACTCGGGCACTTCATCAAGCTCAAGAGCTTGGGCAAGACATGACAGCACCTGACCGGTAAATGCCTCTGTACCCATGTGAGTATAGTAATGCACAGCATCGGAATGAGCCTCGTCGGGCATAGTGCAAGACAGGGCATAAAGGTCGTTAATCTCAAAACCGTACTTTTTTGCTATTTCCACCGCAACAGCATTATATGCCTCAATGTCCTGGTTGTAACGCTTGAAATCAGGGTGCATTTTTTCGGACTGAACACTGGTAGAGGTGGCAAAGATGAACTTTGCCTTAGGGAACAACTTCTTGATTCTTACACAAACTCTGTCTATGTAATATCTGTATACATCAATTGGGGTATTCGGTTCTTCTCCGTACTGTCTGACACAGTCCCAAAGACCTGCATTCCAATGCACGACATCAATTTCCTCTCCTTTGGAAAGAGCAGAATACTCTGTTAAATGCCTGAGAAGGAAAGCGGCAAAACGGCAATTTTCATCAGGAAAGAATACATTCGCCTTCCCTTCCAAAGCTTTTCTTACAGACTTATCATACCCCACACGGATTGAATCACCCAAAAGTAATACGTTTTTCATAAACTGCACCACCTTAATTATTATCTATTTGATTATATCATAGGTTAGCTGTTTTGTAAACACAAAATAGTGAGCCGCCACGGGCAATTTTCACCTATACAAATCTGTGTATACATCAAAACAAGATATGTGACAAGATTGTTACTAACTATTCAGATTCTGCTTTGTTTTTCAAAAAAAGAGCTAAAGGATTTTTCTTTTTTAGTTAGATAAATTGGATTTTGTCATTATAAATCAATGTTGATTTCGTACTTATCATCGATAAGGATATAATTTACATTATGCATCTGTGCAAGTTTTAAGATTTCGGCATTGTCTTTCGATACGTTTTCCGGAGTACACCATTCATCATCCAAACGGTTTTCAATAACACTTGCATATTTCCTTATATCCGCAAATTGATTTTGAATATAATTTTCACTCATTACAAGACAGTAATACTTGATGACTTCGAGATATTCTCCTTCAAAATCCTTTTTCCAATCAAACGGAATATAGCAACCTTCAACAACTAAATTCTGCTTGTTTTCAATTGCAGTTTTAATCATTTCGCGGACAATAGGCCACAAGTACGCGGTCAAATCTTTATCATCACTCATCGGAGTAAGCTCCGTATTTCTACTACGGATCAGTCCCATTTTCAAATGGTCAATGGACAAATACGGATATTTATATTTTTCGAGCAGTTTTTGTGCAAGTGTCGTCTTTCCTGTGTGTGATGCACCTGTAATCAGAATAATCATTACTTTCACCCCTATGAATTCTTTTTTTAATGGATAAAAAAGCGGCTAAGTTGGTTTAATGCAAATTCCTAGTATATAAAAAATCGACTTGTGAAAACAAGTCGATTTTTTGGTGGGAGCGGGTGGATTCGGACCACCGAAGTCACTGACAACAGATTTACAGTCTGCCCCCTTTGGCCACTCGGGAACGCTCCCATCTTATGGAGCTGGTGAAGGGAATCGAACCCCCAACCTGCTGATTACAAATCAGCTGCTCTACCGTTGAGCCACACCAGCACTTTTGTTTGCTGTCCTCTCAGACAACGGATAGATTATAGCATAAGACTTTGAGTTTGTCAACTGTTTTTTAAAAATATTTTTTATTTTTTTTGATCTGTTTTTTTAGAGTCGCTACGCATTCTCATTTTGGTTGCATATATTCTTAACGACTGTAATTTCAATCAAGCGTTGACATTTTACTAAAATTGTGTTATATTACCTTTGGAAAAATTCAAATAAGTCATTTTACCAAAAAAGGAGAAAAACTATGAAAAAGCTTTTACTGGTTTTACTAGCACTTTGCGTTATGTCAATGGCATGTATGCTTTCTTCATGTGACTCTGACGAGCCCGAAACACCCGTTGAAGAAAACACAGAAAACGTTGGCACACCCGATGAACCCGAAGCTCCTGCCGAGCCCGAAACTCCTGCCGAGCCCGAAGCCCCTGCTGAGCCCGAAGCTCCTGCCGAGCCCGAAGCTCCTGCCGAGCCCGAAGCTCCTGCCGAGCCCGATGCTCCTGCTGAGCCCGAAGCTCCTGCTGAGGTTAACATCGCTGACATTGTAAACACTGCTATCAAGAACACACTGGCTTCAGGAGCATACGAAGCTAAGGTTTACAAGAGCCTCGACGGTGATATCATGGGCAACAAGTCTTCATCATGGCTTGACGTTACAGCCAAGGCTTCCGGCAGCAACATCAGTGTTGAAGGTAAGAAGTTCGAATACGACTACGAATCCGAGCACAAATACTACTATGACGGCAGCTGGATGTACTACGACATGTATGACAGCAAGTTCAAGAGACAGGCTCCCGTTGAAGAGTTTGCAAACGAAGCCGGTGGAATTGTAGCTTTACTTGTAGAGCTCCCCGAAGCAGCGTTTGCAAATGCAACAGTCAGCGAAAACGGCGGTGACACCACTGTTGAGCTTGCACTTGACAACGATACAGTAAAGAGCGTTTATCACGGAACAATCGTTAAGATCTTCTATGATATTCTCGGCGATATGATTGACCCTGTTGTAGTTAAGGATGCAAAGATCAACGTAGCAATAAACAACGGTACTGTAAAGGCATACTACCTCACCTTCAAGGCTGAGTACGATGCATTCGGTAACTTGGCAGTTTACGACTTCAAGCAGACCGCTGACTTTGTAAACGTAGGCTCAGGCGTTACAGTAAATCTCCCTGCAAACCTTGGCGATTACATGGTAATGGATTGGGGTTAATAACTACATAATAAAAAAGCGGCTAGCAGCCGCTGGCAATTCTCGCCTACCGTAACTTTTGAGTATAGCCCTACAACGTAAAACGGCGAGGTTGATTTAATGCAATTTCCTAGCATATAAAAAACTACCGTAAGCAAGCTTGCTTACGGTAGCATATTTTTTATCAGTCCTTGATTTCAGGAGCTTTTTCTTCCTTATTTGCTTTCTTGTCCTTTTTATCCTCTGACTTTTCTGCTTCTACAGGAGCATCGGGACGAGGAACAGGATTCACAACTTCTCTGACAGCCCAGCGGTATATCTTCATATGAGTTCTGTCCTTATTGATCTCAAGAGTGAGAATATCGTTCTTTATAGAACAAACTCTTCCGATGATACCACCGTTTGTACAAATTTCATCGCCCACCATAATGCTGTTACGCATCTGAGCAATTTCTCTTTCCTGCTTCTTCTGGGGTCTTATCATAAAGAAATACATTACTGCGAAAAGAACCACCATCATTATAATCATAGAAAATCCGCCACCTGCAGGATTCGCTGTCTGCCCAGCAGCTTCAAGAAACGTTAACATTGTTTTACCTCCAAATTTTTCTTATTTACCTGACTATTATACATTAAAGCTTTTAAAAAAGCAATAGATAATTTATGAATTATACAAATTGTGCAATCAAAATACCTATAAACATCAGTACCGAGCCTAAAATCTCCGTAGCAGACATTCCTTGATTCAACAGCACCCATCCTGCGAGCGCGGCAAATACAGATTCCAAACTCATAATAAGTGTGGCAAGTGTTGGGGAGGTAAATTTCTGGCCAACAATTTGAAGTGTATATGCAACTCCCGAGGACATAACGCCGGTGTACAAAATAGGAATAGCTGCCAGCTTTATACCTTCGAGTGTAGGAGTATCAAAAAGCAACGTGCAAACAAGACAGATACTTCCGCATACAAGGAACTGTATACACGACATCTTCACACAGTTAACTTTGGGAGAAAAGCGGTCTATTATCATAATGTGGAAAGTAAAAGCAATTGCACAAAGGAATATGTAAAAGTCTCCCTTATTTATGCTAACGCTCTCCTTTACACACAACAAATACATTCCCACTACGGCAAGAGCTACAGAAAGCCATATTGTAGGCTTTGGCTTCTTCTTTGTAAAAAGAGAAAACACGGGAACGAATATTATGTACAGTGCTGTAATAAAACCGGCTTTTCCGGAAGTGGTATACTGTATACCGATCTGTTGAAGGGTTGAAGCAATAGCCAATGCGATACCGCAGCAAACTCCGCCTATAACAAGAGTTTTTGTGTCTTCTTTTTCTTTGTGGGGATTGATTTTATCCATTAAAAAAATGACGGGTAAAAGTGCTACAGCTCCGACAAAATTTCTTATACAGTTGAAAGTAAACGGCTGTATATGATCCATACCCACTGACTGCGCCACAAAGGCAGTACCCCATATAAAAGCAGTGAGTAAAAGTATTAGACTTCCTTTTGCATTTCTCATAAAAAATTACCTCTTGGTTAAAAATACTTATATATTGTACCATAAATTCAAAAAAAATCAACCCTAAAATAAACCGTGCTTTGAAAACGTTTACAAATTTTATCAAAATGGTGTTATACCTGTTGACATTTTGGACTTTTGGTACTATAATCAATACGATAATAAAACTAAAAGGAGAACAATATGAAAAGAATTATTACTTTCGGTGAAATCATGCTTCGTCTCGCTCCCGAAGGATATTACAGATTCCTTCAGGCAGATACATTGGGAGCTACGTTTGGAGGCGGTGAAGCTAATGTTGCGGTATCACTTGCCAACTACGGTATGGATGCAGCTTTTGTAACAAAGCTTCCCACACATGATATAGGACAGGCTGCCGTAAACTCTCTTAGACGATACGGCGTTGACACCTCAAAGATAACAAGAGGCGGCGACAGAGTAGGTATCTATTTCCTTGAAAAAGGTGCCAGCCAAAGACCTTCGAAGGTTATTTATGACAGAGCTTATTCTTCAATAGCTATGGCAAAGCCAGAAGATTTTGACTGGGCAGACATATTTAAAGGAGCTGATTGGTTCCACTTTACAGGAATCACACCCGCTCTTGGCGATGATGTTGCAGCAATCTGCCTGGAAGCTTGTAAAGAAGCTAAGAAACAGGGACTTCAGGTTTCTTGCGACCTTAACTACCGTAAGAAGCTCTGGTCAAGAGAAAAAGCAGGTCAGGTTATGGGTACTCTTATGCCCTTTGTTGATGTGTGTATTGCAAACGAAGAGGATGCCGGTGACGTATTTGGAATCAAGGCCGCTCACACAGATATAACAGGCGGTAAGATCAACGAGGAAGGCTACAAGGACGTTGCAAAGCAACTTGCTGACCGTTTTGGCTTCAAGAAGGTTGCAATCACTCTCCGCTCTTCGATCAGTGCTAATGATAACAAGTGGGCTGCTATGCTCTACGAAAACGGTGAGTACTTCTTCTCAAAATCGTATCTTATGCATATCGTTGACAGAGTTGGTGGTGGTGACAGCTTTGGTGCAGGTCTCATTTATGCAACTCTCTCGGAAATGACAAGCCAGGAAACAATAGAGTTTGCAGTTGCAGCAAGCTGTCTCAAGCACAGTATAGAAGGCGATTTCAACATGGTAACCGTACCTGAGGTTATGCAGCTTGCAGGCGGAGACGGCTCAGGAAGAGTTGTAAGATAAGGAGAATAAAATGGACGTTATAGCAAAACTTAAAGAATTCAAAGTTGTTCCCGTAGTGACAATTAAATCTCTTGATAAAGCAGTTCCTCTTGCCAAGGCACTTGTTGACGGCGGTCTTCCCTGTGCAGAGGTTACCTTCAGAACAGAAGGTGCAGCAGAATGCATTGCCGCTATCACCAAAGCTTATCCCGATATGTTTGTAGGTGCAGGTACTGTCCTCACGATCGAACAGGCAGACCGCGCAATTGAAGCAGGCGCAAAGTTCATAGTGGCTCCCGGATTCAATAAAGAGGTAGTTCAGCACTGCTTTGCAAAGGGTGTTCCTATGATTCCCGGTGTATGCACTCCCACAGAAATTGAAGCCGCACTTTCAATAGGTCTCAAGTGTCTTAAGTTCTTCCCTGCAGAAGCAGCAGGCGGAGTAAAAATGATAAAAGCACTCACAGCCCCCTATAACATGATAAGCATTATGCCAACAGGCGGTGTTTCACCCGAAAACATTGCAAGTTATCTTGCGTGTAAGGCTGTTGTATGCTGCGGAGGCAGTTGGATGACACCTAACGATAAAATAGATGCAGGCGACTTTGATGCAATCACTAAGCTGGTTGCTGATGCCGTGGCACTTGTTAAGGAGCTATAATCAATAGCGAATTTCAGCAGTCACTACTTCGTTAAAAACAGCGAGGTTGGTTTAATACAATTTCACGGTATACAAAAAAGAGATGTAAAAACTTGGGTTTTTACATCTCTTTTTACATTAGAAAATTGCATTAAATCAGCTTCGCCGTACAGTCACCATTGTCCGGTGACATCACTTAGCTTTAAACTACTCTGATTGGTTTGCCGGGAGTATAACCGCTAGTGTATTCTTCATCTTCCGAATCTTCTTCATCTGTGTCATCTCCATCGGTTTCGTCGGAAGTATCGTCTGTAACGTCGGGAGGTAAAGGAATTTCCGGAGTTTCGGGGGTCTCAGGTTCTTGAGGAAGCTCAGGTTCCACAGGAGTTTCCGGTTCTACGGGTATTTCGGGAACTTCGGGAGAAGCAAGTATATCGGTTGACATATCCGAAAGTAGTGCAAGATATGCACCGGGGAAGAAATACAAGGCTATTTCGTGCCACAAGTAACCGTTATTAGCCATATCTCTTGCACCGTATTGACTCAGTCCGACACCGTGACCCCAGCCCGTACCTGAAATTATATAGTTTGACGAGCTTTCGGCAGACAGGGTGGTTATTTCCCCTGTTCCGCTGATAACCTGTTTATTAACTGTACTGCCTGCGGCAGTAGTGCTGATAACAGGTTTTCCGTCCTTATCCGTTTGGACTATATTATATGGGTCTATTGTAACGGTTTGTCCGTCGTTTACGGTTACTGTACTGCTTTTTCCAATAGTCAAGCGTGAGCTTTTTGCGTATTTTGTAAGTATCGACCTGATGTTATCGCACTTTGTAAACGTGGAAACCGTACCGCTTGAATCTGTTATTTCCATCTCGTAAGCATATCCCGCGTCAGTGTACTTTGATATTCTTATTGACGTAATTGGATGCTTCACATATCTCGATACTGTTGAATTGCTCTGTACGTAGCTGAACAGCTCTTGCTCCGAAACCTCGAATTTCCAAACGCCGTTAGTATAATTCCAGTATTTTTCATCGGGAACAGGCTGAGAAACAAGGTAAGGATAACCTGTTCCTCCCCATACGTACTCGCAGGATTCAGTGACACCGCCCGAAATAGCATGGTAAAAAGCCTCACACACCTTTGAATTATATGCAAGTACAACGTTATTAGTTGCTTCAACTGCAGCATCTGTCCTGTCAGTAGAACGAAGTCTGCCGCGGTACGCTTGACAGTGTGTTTCATCACACATATCAAAGTCCTGCTGCTTATGAGATTTTCCAAGCATGGACAACGTATACGAACGTACTACAATTGAGAAAGCCTTGAGACATTCATCAGGCCATGACGCAGATATTTCATAAGGCAAAACGCTCTTAATATAATCCTCGATATCAAGAATGTTCACAAGGTACATACCGTTGATAGTCGCCTTATATTCAAACGTACCGTCAAAAAGGTTTCCTACGGCACTTTTTATGTAGTTCTCGTTTTCATAAGACTGTAAAGGCCTTACGTACAAAGCTTGGTTTTCGGTATCTATCTTAAAAAGAATCTTTCCGGTTGAAGTTTCGACTACACTCAAAGAGGTATTGTTAGGAGTTCTCGGAACAAAGCTGACACCCAATTTCGACTTCATATTTTCGCAGTCAGCGGCAGAGGCGTCCTTGTTGGGATAAGTACCAACACCAATGTATGCCTGACCGTTCATATAAAGAGGAAACACTGTTTCGTCGTTTCCCAATACCGCTTTGTACTCATCAATAGTTTTGCCAACGTCCTCCAATGCAACCGGCTGTTCGGTTATACAGTGATAAATTATATGTGTATTACCTGTTGTTGTATGGTAATACAGTCCGTTGGAGTTTTGTTTTGCGGAAAAATCTCGCATTACCGTTATGCCCACGTCTGAGCTATGGTAAAACGTATACTCATCATTATACGTTGAATACATCACAAGACCGCCTTTGGTTGATGTGATGTTGTGGCTGAAAGCAAGGCAATTGTTAGAGCCGTAAATATAGTATACACCTACTCGTATTGGTTGTGTAACCTTATCAAGATGAGGTAACAACCCTGAAATATCACGCTGAGTTTTCGATGGGTCTGTGGGATAAAAAGAACCCGATGGTAATTCGGGTGAGTTTTCCTGAAGAGTGAGAGCTACGGCGGAGAGCTCGTCTCCGCCAGTAGTCTGTTCAATTGTCTCAATAGCTGTAGGTATATCTGCTGCTATTGCTTCGATTGCAACAACCAAAAGTCCAAGGACCATAAGCGCTGCAAGTATCAACGCAATAACTCTGACAGCTTTCTTATTCTTGTACAATTTCGTATTCTCCTCTCACCAAAATATATGCATCGCTGCTGACAGCGTAGATGCCTCTTCCGTCTCCCCCTCGTGGAATCAAACAATAATTATTCTTCACAAGCGGGTCATTGTTGTACAGCTCCTTTGAAGCTGTGAGGTCGGCAATTCCCTGGTCGCCAAAGGGCGAAATACAGAGAACGGATCCTGAGCGGAGAATTACCTCTGTGGACTCATTGATTTCGCCTGTTGCAAAAAGCTTTTGTCCCTTTACAAGATACACTACGTTGTACTTAAGGCTTGACAAATCATTTGGAGTTACAACAGGTGCCTGAGGCTCGTCGGGCTGCTCCGTAGGTTCCTTTTCTGTTTCAGAGGGTTGATCAGGGACTTCGTCATTTACATCAGTTTTCTGTTCGTCGCGCTGATCAATTATGGCAAGAACTGCATTTTTTACATCCTCTGTTATCTTTGGAATAACCGTTTCGTTTATATAACTGAGTGTTACCAGTGGATCATTGTCCGCACCAAATGCCACTGTAGCAGTGGTAACGGCAATCACAAGTGACAGTATTATTACGGTTGCTTTTATTTTTGAATTCATTTTTTTCATACGTATCCTCTGTTTTTACTTGAAATTTGCTATTCCCGAGGTATACTTTGTGACCGTACCATAGGAGAAGCTGGGCATAGCGGAAATAAGATCGAAGGTCTCCGTTATAAAGGTTTCAACACTTATGTTAGTCTCTATAGACGAAGTAAGCTTGATAAGAGCCTTTGCTGTATCAACTATAGCCGTCAAATTGCCTTCCTTAAAGCGTGCGGGAATTATCTTTGTAACAACGTCTTTAACAAAAGCTGCCTGTCTTGTTATTCTGTCCGATGAAGAGTCGCCCTTATATCTGAGCATATTGTAAACGTCAATTCCCTCACTTAAGGTATCGCCCTTCTTGAAGGAAATGTTATATTTTTCGTATTTCTTTAACTCTTCCAATTTTGCAATTTCTTCCTCTGTAAGAGTTACCTCAACAGGTTCTTCTGTTGTTTCTTCTGCAGGATCTTTCTCAATAGCTTCATCGGGAAGCTCTACGTATACGTGTTCCATGTCGGCAGGCACCTTATATGTATAATCCTTGTTTTTATTGAAAGCATCAAAAGCCTCAACAAATCCTTCTGCCGTAAACGTAACGTAATATTCTATTTTAAGTCCCGTAGTAGCATTGATCTTATCTACAACGTACTTCATATCCTTATATTTGATAAGATCGCCCGTCCTAACGTTAAGCGAATACGAATCTCCGTGACCGACATAAACCTTAGTGTCAACGTTCAGCGGTGATACGGTTACCTTCTGATTCTCTTTATCAACGTCCACAACAGCCATTGCATCAAAGCCAAGTCCCTGAAGATCGTAGCCTGCTACTAACACAGTAAAGCTTTCACCGTGTATTTTCTCTACCTCATCGGGCGGAAGTGGAGGTTGTTCGTTATTAAGGTCATCGACGGGATCGTCAACAAGCTGTTCGGGTTGTTCAGGTTCATCGGGTGACATAAATCCTGATATTGAAAAATAAGCTATTATTCCAAAAACTGCCAACGATACAAACAAGGCAATCATAAAGCTTATTGCAGAAACTTTTATCTGTGATGAAGATTTCATTGCTGTTCCTTTCTTTTAATCCTGTTTTTTCAAAAGGAGCTTTAACTCGTCCATAAAAGTATTAATATCCTTAAACTGACGGTATACAGAAGCGAAACGTACGTAAGCAACCTCGTCTATTCCCTTCAAAGCCTCCATAACCAGCTCACCGATTGCTGTACTACTGACCTCTGACTGAAGAGAATTGTTTAGATTGGATTCAATATCAGCCACGG
Organism: Eubacteriales bacterium; assembly: GCA_045531285.1. Classification (GTDB taxonomy): domain Bacteria; phylum Bacillota; class Clostridia; order Oscillospirales; family SIG627; genus RGIG6353. Next base: position 11,442 of record JAZSDT010000115.1, on the reverse strand, counting down.
CTCGTTCAATGACAGCCAAAGAAACAGGTCTTTTTTCACACGCTCTTATCATACCGTTGAGAATCTTATTACGGTCAAATGCCTCTCTTGACTTATCCTTCTTCACAACTATTATGGGCATAACTTCAAGTCTCTCGTATGTAGTGAATCTTTTCTGGCAAGAAAGACACTCTCTTCTTCGTCTTATTGCCTCTCCCTCGTCGGTAGGACGGGAATCAAGCACTTTACTTTCAACAAATCCGCATGCGGGACATTTCATAATTATCACCTCTTAACAGATGTCTATGTGTAACACATAGACAGTATATCATATATTTTGCGATTTGAAAAGATGGTTTTTCAAAAATCGTCGTTATTTTTTGTAAATTTTCTTACCAAAACGTTTTTCGGTATATTTTTTTGCTGTGTTGCATATTAATTTACAAAAACGATGCGGAGGAAGAGAAATGAATAATACAAAAATATACTCAGATATAGCAACCCGTACAAACGGAGACGTATATATCGGGGTAGTCGGACCCGTCAGGGCGGGAAAATCAACGTTCATAAAGAGATTTATGGAAACGTTGGTTTTGCCTGAAATCGAAAATGAATCCGAGAAAGCCAGAGCTCGTGACGAAATGCCTCAGAGTGCTGCCGGTAAAACTGTTATGACAACAGAACCTAAATTCGTCCCCGAAAAAGCCGTTAAGGTAGCTCTCCAAGGAAAAGTAGGCCTCAACGTAAAAATGATTGACTGTGTAGGCTATATTGTAAACGGTGCAGAAGGATTGACAGAAGACGGAAACGACCGTATGGTGATGACACCGTGGTCAGAATCCCCCCTTCCCTTTGAAAAAGCCGCTGAAATGGGAACAAAAAAAGTCATCGACGAGCATTCCACAATTGGAATAGTTTTAACAACCGACGGAAGCATCGGTGATCTGCCAAGAGCTGCGTATGAGGAAAGCGAAACCAGAGTAATATCCGATATGAAAGCTTGCGGAAAACCGTTTGTTATCGTTCTTAATTCATCCGAGCCTGACTCCGATTTTGCTATTCAAACCGCACTCGATTTGGAAAGCAGATATTCTGTTCCGGTTGCACTGATCAACTGTGCAAAAATGGAAGCCGAGGACATTAGCCATATAATCGAGCTTTGCCTTTATGAATTTCCAATAACAGAGCTTAGGATCACAATACCGACATGGATCAATTCGCTGGACGAAAAAAATCATCTGCGCACGGAGCTTGAGGCTGTGATGAGAGAGACAGCAGAAAAAATAGATTCCGTTGCATCAGTTCATAAGTGTATAGAAGAGCTCGGAAAGAGCCAAGGTATAAAATGGGCAGGAATAGTAAATACAGAACTTGGAACAGGAAAAAGCCATGTCGAAATTAAGCTTGATGACAGCTTATTTTATAAAGCGTTGAGTGAAAGATGCGGTGTTGACATAGCAGATGATAAAGCCCTGCTTGAAGCTATTTGCGAGCTGGGGGAAGTAAAACAGCGGTTTGAAAAAATACGCGAAGCTTTAGACGCTGCAGAGAAAACCGGGTACGGTATCGTAGTGCCGCAGGTAGATGACCTTATACTTGAAGAACCCGAGATAATCAAGCAATCGGGTGGCTACGGAGTTAAACTAAAGGCGTGTGCCGATTCCATCCATATGATAAAGGCAAAGATCAAAACCGAAATCAATCCTATTGTGGGAAGTGAAAAGCAATCGGAAGAGATGGTAAAATTCCTTTTAAATGAATTTGAAGAGAATCCAAGAGAGCTATGGGAATCGAATATGTTCGGAAAATCGCTCTACTGCCTTGTAAACGAGGGGTTGAATTCCAAGCTGGAGCATATGCCACAGGATGCAAGGGACAAAATCGGGCAAACGTTACAAAAGATAGTCAATGAAGGCAGTAACGGTCTTATATGTATAATATTATAAATGCTGCCATCTCCCCTACAAGTAAAAAAGCGGCTAGCAGCCGCTGGCAAAGCTCGCCTATCGCAACCTTTAAATATATTCCTGCAATGAAAAACGGCGAGGTTGATTTAATGCAATTTCCTAGTATATAAAAAAGCGGTCAGCGACCGCCGGCAATGCTCGCCTACCGTAACCGTTAAGTAAACCGTACAACGTAAAACGGCGAGGTTGATTTAATGCAATTCCCCGGTACAAAGTAAATCAGCTGTAAAAACATTTGTTTTTACAGCTGATTTTATGATATAAATCCGTTTTCAAAAACAAGGGGCGTACAGTCAAGAAGCTTAGCCTCATCGAGATCGTGTGTGATAAGCACAAGTGTTTTTCCTTCTGTGTTCCCGTTTATAACATTTGCGGTCTTTTGTCGGGTTTCCGTATCAAGTCCCGTAAAGCATTCATCAAGAAGTACTATATCTCCGTCATAAAACAACGCCCTCGCCAAAGCCACACGCCTTTTCATACCGCCGGAAAGAGAGGACGGAAAAAGCTCCATTGAATCGGATAAACCAAGGTCATCCAGAAGCTGAACTGCTACATCGACCGCTTTATCCGAGACTGCCTTTACGTTTTCCAAAACTGTTGAGTGTTCAAAAAGGCGGTTCTCCTGAAACATCATAGCTATCTTACCGTCAACCTTACGTTCACCGTCAAATCTTTTTTCAAGCCCGGAAATGATTCTGAACAACGTAGTTTTTCCGCTTCCTGACGGAGAAATCAATGCCGTCCTTGAGCCTTTTTCCAGAATAATAGAAAAGTTATCAATCACCGTTTTCTTGCCAAACCTTTTTGTTATGCCGCTCAGAACAATGCTCATTTTCTGTCACCTCCAAGAATGCGATGAGACACTCCCACAACCGCCTTTTCGAGCAAAAAGCTTATTATAATTACGGCAAGCGTCCATGCAAACAGTATAGGAGTTTCCATATAAAGCTTTGATTCGTACAGCATCTCGCCCACGGTATTATCCGGAGTACACAGAACCTCGGCAGCGATTCCCGCTTTCCAGGCAAGTGCAATACCGCTTTTTAGAGAAGAGCTTATGTACGGAAGCAAGCTGTGACGATAGAGAAGCTTCCAGCTTTTAGCAAAACCTAATCCGTAAACCTTTGTTACTTCCCAAAGCGACTTGTCAATATTTTCCAATCCTTCAAGAACGTTTGATGCAACAATAGGAGCAACCATCATCATTGATATGTAAAACGGTATATCGTTCTTCCCTATCCAAATCAAAAAAAGAATAATAACAGATGCAATGGGTACCGCTTTTACTAAAGAAAGTAACGGCGAAAGCAGGTATTTCACGGCAGAACTTACATAAGACAGCCCGGCAAGTATGATTCCAACCGTTACACCTGCAAGCACACCTGAAAAAATATTTCTGACTGAAATAAAGCAAATTTTCCAAAACGACACGTCTGAAGCAAGCGAAACTAAGGTTTTTACAGTAACAAACGGCGACGGAAGTAATATTTGCTTATCTATACGCAGTGCTGCAAAGTGCCATACTGCTATCCAAAACAGGATAGCAGTTATGGCATAAAGCTTTTTTCTTATTTTCATTTATTTTCAAAATAGAAGCTGTCAGCAGGAAGCTTTCCGCCTACAGCCTTGGGATTTGCATCGAAAAGTACCTGAAGGGAGCCTGAAAGCTTTTCTTTCATTCCGTCGTTAGAATCAATATAAACTATATTGCAATTAGGTATTGCACGGGTCGCAATTTCGGCACTTCCAACGATTCCTATATCGGCAATTGTCTTGGGCGCATCGGTTGAAGTGTTAGCAAATTCAACAGACTGTTTGTACTCAGATAAGAAATTCTTAACAGAATCAGGATAAGCTTCAGCAAATTCACGTCTTGCAACTATACAGCCCTGTACTAAAGCTGATTCGGGGGAAACCTTATTCCATTCATCAGTCATATTTATTACAGTCTTGCAATTTGCATTCTTCATAAGAACGGTGCTTACCTGAGGCTCGGGAAGCATACCAATAGTAACGTCTCCGCTTATCATTCTTGTTGCAAGTTCGGAATGGTCTGTATAGTACTCAATCGTTACGTCCTTGTCGGGATCTATTCCGTTCATCTTGAGAACATAGTCCAAAACGTATTCGGGAGTGGATGCCTGTCCTGTAGCACCTATTGTTTTACCCTTAAGGTCTTCAAGAGAATTAATAGTTCCATCTGAATTGACAATATAGAGAACACCAAGGGTATTAAGAGCTATTACCTGTACTTCTCCTTCTGTCTTGTTGTAAAGAACGGAAGCAAGGTTTGCGGGAACTGCGGCAATATCAACAGTTTTGGAGATAATTGACGAAGTTACGTCGTCGGGCATTGAAGTAAGAGAGAAAGTGTACTTAGTATCCGCATCGCTGATCATTTTTGCCATTCCCATGCCTGTCGGTCCTTTGAGCGCAACAACTCTTGTCACCTCAGCTGTTTTAGGCTCTGCCTCCGGCTGATCATCAGTATCGTTAGGGGTAGAAATTTCAGGGTCTTGGGGTACTTGGGCGGGGTCGTTTGTAGTTGTGCATCCAACAAAAACAAAAAGTGAAAGTGTCAGTGCAAGTAAGAGTGTCAGTGTTTTTTTCATAATTCGTTTCCTCACTTTATTAATTGAATTGTTTTGCCGTTTTTGATTATATATCCTTTTTCTTCCAGTGCAGTAATTGCCCTGTACAGCGAAGCTCTTCCGATATTCAAGGTTTCCGACAGCTTTGACATAGACATATTTACCGTGCCATCATTGTCGCTTGAACGCACAAGATACTCACGCAGTTTTTCCTCTGCATCAGAACAGGTGTAAAAATCAATCCTACTGTTAAGATATCTCACCTTTTGGCAAAGAAGTCCGATAAGTCTTATTGAAAATTCGGAGTTGCAAGAAACCAGCGCTCTGACAAAGTCCTCTGAAAACAGCAATATTGTTGTTTCTGTTTTTGATACCAAAGTGGAAATATATTCCTCTTCTTTTGAAAACAACGTAGCAAGTCCCAACAAAGTCAGTTCAGAAACCGATTTCATAAAAGCAGTTTTGCTTCCTGATTCTTTAATAATATCTGCCTTTCCGTCAAGAAAAATAGCAAGAGAGTTTTTTATCTCGTATCTTTCTCCCGAAAAAAGCTTTATACGAACCGGAGGATACTTCTCTGCCAATTCCTCCAAGCCATCCAGGTCTCTAAAAAGTTCTGTGGCTCGTAGCTTGTCCGCTATCTCTTTGACCGTCATATCTTCACCTACCAAAGTGTATCATTTGAGACACTTTGATTATAGCAGATTGTTAAGAATTTGTCAATACCTATTTTTCTTTTCCCTCTCCTGTGCGTATAAAAATTTTCAGTAACCCCTTCTTATCAAGAGGCGAAATCGGATAAAGAAAGTCTCTGTTTGTTTTTGTTCGGTTCAAAATCATTATTACTATAAACCCTATTACCCCAAAAACAAATCCCCATATTTCAAACAGTGCGGTAAATGCAATCAGCACCATTCTCCAGAATTTAAACGCGTATCCAAGCTCGTAATTGGTAGGTATAAAATTTGCAATAGAAGATATGGCGGAATATAGAATCGTCTGAGGCACAAGCCAACCTGCCGTTATAGCAAAATCACTCAGTAACAATCCACTCACTACACTCAGAGAATTTGAGATAGTATTTGGTGTATTAAGTGATGCTATTTTCAGCGCGTCCATCATCAATTCTACCGTTATCAGTTGAAGCCATACGGGTATATACGCTTTTGCATCCACCAGAAGAAACTTCAAGGACTCCGGCAAAACATCACCGTACTCTAGTGCCAAAAGCCATAGCGGTGAAAGAAAAACCGAAACAAAAAGCATACCTACACGAAGTGTGCGCAAATAAGTTGCCGTGAGCGGAGGAAAATAGTAGTCGTCAGTCTCTTCAACCATATCATAAAGAGTAACCGGGAAAAATATGACGCTTGGACTTGTATCACATAGTAACGCTACCTTCCCTTCTATAAGCATCGATGCCGCCGTATCCGGTCTTTCTACGTATCTGACTTTAGGGAAAGGGTTTAATTTGTCGCTCAAACGTTTATCAAAAACGCATTCGCACAAGGTTTGCTGACTAAGTGTTAAAGAGGGTACGTCTATAGAAGTTAATCGGCGTCTTACCTCGTCCACCAAGCGCTGATTACATTTTCCTTTAACGTATGCAAGGACAACCTTCGTCTTGGTTTCTTTACCTATGGAAAAGCCTTCAAAGGCAAGTGCATCAGTCTTTATGCGTCTGCGGATAAGTGCTGTGTTGACAAATATACTTTCACCAAAACCGTCTCTGGGACCTCTCATGGTTTTATTCTTCTCGGGTTCTTCAATAGAGCGCGAAGGGTATTCTTTTGTGTCCAATATTACAGCACTGTCATAACCGTCTATAAACAAAACCGACATTGAAGAAAGCAATGCAGTTATTATGACATCAAACTCTGTTTCAAGCTTTTTGTCGGTAAGAGGTACCGTTGTCTTTGCAAACTCTTCCATTGTGCACGGAAGTTTTTGCGCCGATAAAATGCTTCTGTGTACCTTCAGTAATAAGTCCGAATTTGTTGAACCGTTAAAAAAGCACAGACACGAACGTCTGCCCAAAACTATGAATTCATCAAGGACAAAATCTGCACTGTGCTTTTCAGGGAATGAACTTCTGATTCTCTCTATATTAATACTTAAGTTTTTGTTTACGTTCATGGCAAAAGACCTCCGGACATAGTATGTCCGAAGGTCTTTTAGTTATGTAATATAAACTTTCCGTCCGAAGCTGTGTCTCCAACAAGGAAATCCTTTTTGCCGTAAAAGACAAGTGTGTCAGAATCAATTGCTTCTTGATAAAAGCCGTCATCCGTATATGAGCGATATGTACAAAACGTGTTGCCATTATTGGTAATAACAAATGCAGTACACATTTCATCTATACAATATGCTGTTATTCCCGGAATTTTCGAATAATTTTGCGTATTTGCAATCTCTAGTTCGACATCGTTTTGTCTGCATGCTTCAATTACGTCAATAATATCGTCTGAATCAGGCCCTTCTGTTACCAAAACCAGCTTTTCGATATCAAAGAGTTGTAAAAAAGAAATTATTCTGTCTTTGGGAATTTGAGAAAGTGTCAGAAATACAGCACAATCTACCTTGGTTACTCCGTTGTATTCCGCAACGTCGTCAAGCGAATAAATCTTTCTTGAATTTGATGCAGTTTGATCAAGCAAATATGTCCTGTTTTGCCATCTCACCAAGGTAGTATTTGCTCCTTTTCGGGATATCGAATCAATCAACGCAACGTTATACACCATAAGTGCACTGATAAAATTGAAAAGGACTATAAACATAGACAATGACAACACCAAAGATGGCAGTGACCAAATTTTCTTATGAAATGCAAAAAACACTGTAATTATAATCACTGTAAGCACAATACACACAGGTAAAAAAGCCGTGTTCACTGAAATCAGCTTTGGTGCCATAGAGCCTAACAGTTTCGTCAAAGAAAGAAGTATACTTCCCAAAAGATTCGAAATTGCTGTAAACGGATAAGCAAAAAACGTAAGTCCTACAATTTGAAATACTACCGAAATAAAAGATGCAAGCAAAAAGTATTTTGTAATGAATATAGTAAAAAGGTTGCCTATCACAGTAAATACAGAAATTTTGTTATAAAAATACATAATGATAGGAATCGTCATAATACTTGCAGAAAGCGTTGTAACAACAGAACCAAGAAGCAAAGTGATAACTCTTTGAGCATAAAGCTGTCTGCGTGTATATATGGTTCCCTTCTCTTGCTTGTCAATCAGATATTTTCTGTAGCCTCCTGTAACTGTTGGAGCAAATACTACAATACCTAAGGTTGCAAAAAACGACAGCAAAAAGCCTACGTTAAATAACGACCATGGACTCATAGCTACAATTACGACGCCCGCAAAAGACAAAGACGTTATTCCATCCTTTCGGCGTCTGACCGTTCGCGCAAAGAAGAACACAAACATCATTTGCGCGGCTCTCATAAGTGACAGTGAGCAACCTGTGATCAACATATAAACAAAAGACAGCAATGACGATAATACAGAAGAATACAAATGAGGCACACCAAGTCTCACCGTTAACGAATAAAAGGATAAAACAATCATTGATAAATGCAAGCCCGAAATTGCCAGAAGGTGCGACGTACCTATTGCCTGAAAATCGTCTTTCGTTTCTGCATCAAGACCGCTTTTATCCCCGATTATTAATGCATCAACCAGCGATGTATGTTTCATTTTATTCGAAATCAGTTTTATTCTGGTTCTGAGGTTATAAACAAGCTTTCCTATTAAATCGGTATCCTGTAATACTTCGTAATCTCCTGTAAAAACAGTTAAAAAGGATTCGTTTCCTTTATTGTAAACAGAATCCTCAAACTCAAGCTTGCCGGAAAAAGAAAGGCGTTTTCCAATCTCCGCTTCACCACTTGGATTAAGGATCATAACAGTAACGTTATGCGGTCCTTTAACGTCCTCTAATTCATTGCATTTTACCGTGAATGCAGTGTATTTTCCGGCAGAGGATACCGAAACAATTTTACCTTGTGCTTTGACGTAGTGAGAATCTAAGCTTCCTGCGTCTTCAAGCTTTGGAAGAAATATAAAGGTAACGGAGGAAAAGGCATATATTGCAAACAAAACAGCGACGATAATATTCGTAAAAGAACTGTCTTTCAGCTTTATTCTCAATACAAAGGATGCTATCAAAGCAGCCGTAAGAACAAAAACAGCAACTATTCCAAACGTCCTTCCAAGAAACAGATTCAATAGGGACGAAAATACAAATATTATTGCAAACAGGCAAAACAAACGTTTCATGACAAGCCGTATTGATCTTTACAAAGTGCAAAGTGCATAATATTTTTAAATTCGCCCTTTACGTATATTTCCTGACGAAAAGTACCTTCATATTCAAATCCACACTTTTTAAGAAGTGCAACAGAGCTATCATTATGCTCCATGACCCTTGCCTCTATTCTGTTTAGTTCAAGTTCAAAAAAAGAGTATTCAAGCAATCTTTTTACAGCTTCGGTTGCGTATCCTTGGTTTCTGTAAGAGGCATTCAAAACGTACCCTATTTCACCTTTTGAGTGCTCCGTCTCAATCAAAGTAAAACCACACGTACCTATGAGCTTGCCGTTTGCTTTTAACGTTATACCCCAGTCAAGATATTCTCCCGTCTTATACTTTTTTATCACATAACGAATGTATTCTTTGGTATATTTCAAGCTTTCATGAGGTTCCCAAGTTAAATATTTCGGTGTATCGGAATCAGAACAGTATTCATACATATCCTGTGCGTCCTGCGGAATAAGCTTTCTCAAAACAAGATGCTGTGTCTCAAGCGTAGGCATCCGTCTCACAAGACGTTCTATATGCGTGTCAATCATTTCATTTCTCTTTTCCTGCAATTTTACATAATTATACTTCTTGGCAAATAAAAAGTCAAGAGGCAGACAAATACTGCCTGCCTCTATATTATCTATGCAAGTGTAGCGTTTTCAAATGCCTTTACAAGTGCGTCTTTGGATGCACCGCTGAGGTAGCGTCTACCTGCAAGAGGAAGTATGCCGTTTTCAAAAGCAATGGTTTCTCCACCGAGCTGTACCTCATATTTAAGGTTGCCTGAGAGGTCGAGCTTAAGGTTAGCTTCTCCCTTTGTGCTCCAAGTTACCACGTATGCACCGTTTTCTCTTTCGAACACATATGCTGTTACGTCGGCATCTATTGCTTCGGGAAGCTTGATTCTCGTGTATTCAACAAGCTCGAATTCGCCCTTTTCGTTAACAAGGAGAATAAACTCCTTATCGGGATCACGAAGCATTTCCTTCTGCTCCTGGGTGAGCCAATTCTGTGCTCTGACCTTTTCCCAACGGTTCATTACCTCGAAGGTATCAGGAGTTCTGGGGTTGGTCTTGAACAGATTTGTATTTACCTGAAGAGTGATAGGACAATCCCATGATGCAGCCTTTGACGTACCGTATTCATAAATATCGGGCATTGTATCGTCTTTGTAGCACCACCAACCGAAATTGACTCTCGTGAAGTCGTCTGCCATTCTTGGAGCTTCTTCAAGAGGGAATCTTGCTATCATCTTCTTGAATATGGGCATGGGGAATACATCGAATGCATTACCGCCTGAAAGGAAATGCCAGCTAAAATGAGCCTTTGCAGCACCTTCACAGTAAAGAGGCTTTTTGGTAGTAATCTTCTCCCAAACCTTGTACTGTGCGTTGGGAACGTGAATTTCAAAAGGAACAGCTGTACCCTCTGAACCATCATAATAGATGAATTCAAAGCCACAATCGTAAACCTTTGCAAGTTTCCATGCAACCTCGTCCTGAAGGCTTGTTCTCTGGTCTGCGTATACACTATAGCCACCGAATTCGCTGACATCGAGGATACCACCAATTGTACCGAGCTGATGAGGTGTAACGTTAGTATTCCAATGACCTCTTTCACAGCCTGTAAACATATAAGGCCATTCGGTTGTATAGCTTTCGTAATGAATAAGCTCACCGTTAAACTGAAGCACGCGTGTCTTGGGGTGCATTGTAGTTCCTTCTGGATTCTGCTCTACATATATAGTTGTATCGTCTGTTCCAAGCTCCTTTGCAAGAGTGAAATAACGAGTAAGATTGAGTCTGTGGTCAGCAACAGGTGTTACGTAGCGGCTGAGGTGTCCTATATGAGTCTGGAGGAAGTGGATACCCGGAGTAATTCCCGCATCCTTGATCTTTTGGATCATTACCTTGAGGTCCTCGTACCCGTTAGGAAAATGATCGTTAAAATCATAATCGCCGCAAAGACTGTATCCCATAGTCTCCTTGAGGAAGGAAGTATAATACATCAGCATCATACGGAAGCCGCCCTGCTTTGCATATGCAATATGCTCATCAACAGTGGTAGGATTAACATTAGCCGCCCAATATGCAGATGCGTTTATCTTATCTCCCTTACGGCTCTGAACACCGTTGGGAAGATTATAGTCTATTTCAAGCTGTTCGATAGCATCCATCAGCTTTGCACCGGGAGTTACAATAAGTGATGCAGAGCATCCCTTAAGCTTAACGTCGCGACGTGCGTCGGCATACATTACTCTGTAGCCATTTCTTTTTTCAGAATCGATTATAGGCCAACGTGTGTTTGCAAGTACGTTTACGGCTGCCTTATCATCCCAAGAAACATTGAGCCATTCCCCAAATCTTTGTCTGTTCTTAATGGGGAGCTGAATAAGACGGAACTCATCCACGGGAGGAGGTGTCATTGCAAGTCCCCCGAAGTCCTCTGGCTTTATTATGAAATCTACAAGGTCAAAGGATATGTATTTATCAGCTTCCTTTACGGCAACTATAGCCTCAAAGGTAACAAGCTCAAAGCCTACGATAAGGTTATTACCCTCGCGGCGAACTCGGTTAGCCTGGAAGGTAGTACGCT
>JAZSDT010000127.1:0-19266 GCA_045531285.1 Eubacteriales bacterium | reverse complement strand
TCTTTTCATGGACCCACCTCTTTCAAGTTAATTATATCATTAACTCTTCTGTTTGTCCATTTTTATTATACAACTTTCGAATTTTTACTTATTACCTCTTCACTTTTACTATGCAACTTCCCAAACTTTTTTGAAGGAGCTCAGAGCAAAGGTGGAGCAAATAATTATTGACAATGAAAATATGGAAAAAGAAATCAGCGAGTGTATAGGCAATAGATAATAGTTCGGCTATTTCATTATTGCTACATACAGATTATATGCAGTATGACAAATATCGCATCAAATAACGGTAGAGGTTGTTTTTTCTTGGGGGGGATAACGTGTGGAAAAATTGAGATATAACAGGACTTTTAAAAAAGGTTTAACAGCCATTGTGTTTTGCATTTTGCTTTTTGTGACAGTAATAATTTTGTTTGTTGTTTCTAACGTTCAATACAGAAGATTGACAGATGAGATGAGCACGGTAAATGCTACAATTGTGGACACTGATTTGAATGTGCACGTCAAGGGACCCAACGAACAGGAAATTTACGTTGCTTACGAGGTTGACGGGGTTACGTACAGCAGAGAATTGGGGACAGACACGGCAATATCCTTTTCTCCGGGTATTGCTTCAAATTATTCGATTGGAGACAGTATTGAAATTTTATACGATCCGGATAATCCCGAGGTAATTGCTGTTCCGCGCTCTATGGATGTAGGAGGCGTTTATACGGTTGTAGCTTTTCTTGGCTTGGCTTTGGTATTGTTTGTGTTGTTTCTTATGATTAAGCATCACCGTGGATTTTTAGTTACGCAAGAAGAGTATGAGCAAGAAAAAATCAACGCAAAAAACAAAAAACGTGGTTGAAAACTATTTCGAGAGGCGATTGAAGTGGAATCATTGAACCAAAACAACAGACCGTATATAATCTGTCATATGGTGACGTCGATAGACGGAAAGGTGACGGGTAATTTCTTGTTCCGTGAGGAATGTGAAAAGGCTACGGAAATTTATTACGAGATTAACAGAGGCTATAAAGCCGACGGGTTTATTTGCGGCAGAGTAACCATGGAGGGCAGCTTTACAGGCGGTTGGTATCCCGATTTGTCAAAATATGCACCCACAGAAAGCCGGGAAGATTATATACCCGACGGGTTATTTGACTTTTATGCCGTTAGCTTTGACCCCAAGGGAAAGCTTGGCTGGAAGGACAAACTTATTATTGACGAAGACCCGGGCTACGGCGGTGCACGTATAGTTGAAGTTCTGAGCGAGCAAGCGGATAAGCGTTATTTGAGTTATCTTAGAGAAATGGAAATACCTTACATTTTTGCGGGTGAGAAGGAAATAGACGTAAAGACGGCTCTTGCAAAGCTTGGCGCTCTGGGTATAAATACCCTTCTCCTTGAGGGCGGAAGTGTTGTGAACGGATATTTTGAGCGTGCCGACGCCGTTGATGAGTTGAGTCTTGTTGTATCACCTGTAATTGCAGAAGCGGAAGACAAGCCGCTTTTTATGAACGGTACGGTTGCGGATTTTGAGTTAAAAGAAATAAAGCAATACGGTAACGGTGTTGTTTGGATGAATTATAAAAGAAATAAAGGAAACGGATAATGAGAAAGAATTTTGGAGCAAAAGCTATTTTGTATCCTATGCCCGTGCTTATTATCGGCACGTATGATGAGAACGGAAGGGCGAACGCAATGAATGCCGCATGGGGCGGAATCAGTGAGGAAACGCAAATTTCAATTTGTATTGACAACGGTCATAAGACGGCAAAGAACGTGGTAAAAACAGGCGCTTTTACCGTGAGCGTTGCAGATGAAAAAAATATTGTTGCTTGTGACTACGTGGGTATTGTTTCGGGCAACGAAGACCTTGATAAGATAGAGAAAGCAGGCTGGCACGTCACAAGAAGCGAGTTTGTTGATGCACCGATTTTTGCCGAATTGCCTTTGACACTTGAGTGCAAGCTTATCGAATACGACGAAGAGGCTTGCAGACTTGTGGGCGAAATTGTAAACGTCTGTGCCGACGAAGAAATTCTGGATAAAAACGGCAAAATCGATCTGACAAGGTTCAGCCCTGTTACCTATGACCCGATACACCACGTTTATCGCAAGCTTGGTGAGGTTGTTGGAAAGGCTTTTAGTGACGGCACGAAATTGAAATAGCAAAAGCGGCTAGCAGCCGCAGGCAATTCTCGCCTATCGTAACCTTTGGGGATAACCCTACAACGTAAAACGGCGAGATTGAATTAATACAGTTTCCAAGCATATAAAAAAGCGGCTAGCAGCCGCAGGCAATTCTCGCCTATCGTAACCTTTAGGTATAACCCTACAACGTAAAACGGGGAGAGCCTAATTGCCGAGAAATTTCCAATAAAGTAAAGACAGAGCCAAAATGCGTTGCATTTTGGCTCTGTTTCTGTATGTAATAATGATTGCACTTTACTTAGTTTTCCCACGTGTAATGGGTACGGACTCCGTCGTATTCTCTGTACCAGTTGTAAACGTAACGCTTGCCCTGGGGGGTTTTAAAGAAGGAAAGAATATTCTGTCCCACAAATTTTTCGGGAACGGCATTTTCTCCTCCCAGCGATGCTGTTCTGTAGATCTGCTGTATGCGTTTCATACTCTCCTTTGACAGCGTGCCCGGGATAACCGAGGCAAGAGTGACAACTCCGGTTACTGCCGCCATTTCGAGAAAATCCATATTTAGACTGTGGTCTACTTTCTCTGTGAAAGCGGCACAGTCGGGGTCAACGGCAAAGAAGGTATTGTGTTGAGGAAGGCGAGTCATACACTTGACACCGTTTTTGCGGGTTATTTCAAAGCTTCTGCCTGAGGTGTCACCGCCTGAGCGCTGACATTGGTGAATGCCTGCGGCAAGATGATTTACCGTGTTACAGCCAATAACGTTTGCACCGTCTGCCGAGCTTTGTATTGTTTTGTACAGGTTAAGGAGCATTTGGGCGTTTGTTTTTGTTCTGTCGTAGAAATGCCAGTCTCCGTCGGGATGTGGAGGATATCCGAAATTGTCAAAGGTTGTAAAGTCGTGCTTGATCAGGTCATATCCCCAGCTTCTTATACGTGAGGTATCCTCGGCAACCTTTTCAAGTGTATAAGGGTGTGTGGCATCAAGGAAGAAGCCTGCTCCTGCGGGCTTATTTGGACTTTGAGCTTCACGGGGAGCTTCGGTGCAGGTGAGAAGAGGTCTGAACCATATTCCTGCCAATGCACCCTTTTGATGTATACCGTTGGCAGTTTCCGCCATTGAAGCAAAGCGTGAATTCGGTTTGTCCCAAGGTCCGCCGTTGTAGGTTCCGTTAGTGGAAAAATAGTGATTGTACTGCCATCCGTCATCGATTATCATATGAGGCTTGCCCTCGGCGTCACGGCACATCTCCATTAAGTGATCGCATTCCGCCATAACACTGTCGTGGGATATATCCCCGTATGCCCAGTACCAGTTATTTACACCGAAAATGGGCTTTTCGGGCAGTACGGGCTTTTGGCACATCATAGCGCAAAATGCCTGCGCATCGGCAAAGGGGTCTGTGATTCCTTCCATACAAACTGTTTCAGCCGCAATGAAGGGCTCTTTTATTGTAACACCGCCACCGCCGTTTCTGACGTCAAGCCAAAGAGTGATTCCAAAGGGGTCACACTGCCACATAGCAATAGATGCGCATCCTGTCTTTACTCCAAAGGAATTGAGTCTTTCTCCGTCAAAAGCATGGAAATACCACCAAAGCTGTGCGTGAGGTGTCACGGTGCGCCAAGGGGTATCCGTAAGCTGTCTTGAAATGTCGTCTCCGTACACTTCTTGCACGTCCGACATATCACCTCTCCAGCGGAGCTTTACTCTTTTTACAGGTCTGTTGCAGGGATAAAGAGTTATTTTTCCGTTGTCAAAACCTATTGTGTCTATTTGTTCTTCCTTGTTGAAGGGCTCTTCAAAGCGTATGGACGAATCCTCGTACTGAAAAAGCACACTGTCGGGACGCTTTGTAACGTCGATAAAGCTGTGTTTCATATTTATCTCCTTAAAAATCTATGCTTCTGTAAACTGCATCTGCTATTTGATAATATCCTTCAATTGTGGGATGAACACCGTTTGTGCCTACCTTTTCGGTTTTTGTGCTTCGCAGATTCACAAGCTTGTCTGTTTCGGGCATATTGTTCTCGCTGTCAAACTGTGCTGAAACGTTTACAAAATCCACGTAAGATGCAAACTCATCCTCGTTAGCTAAGGCTTGATAGGCGATATTCATTTGAAAAACGTATCTGCAAAGAGCATATGTGTTTGAATATACACCAATTCCCTCTCTGCTTGCACCGTAACTTGCACCACAACCTCCGTTCAGGCTGGGTAGCTGTATGCCCATAAGCATTACCTTTGCCTTTGGGTACTGTGAATGAAATATCCTTAAAAAGCTTTTTGCATCTGCAACCTGAGTTTCAATGTTCTTCGTTCCTTTTTCCTCAAGGAAGCCTCCTCCTCCGTTCCAGGTGAGAAGTGTGCACATCAGGTCTATGTCGTCAAATCCGTTTTGTTTGCAATAGCTCTTGAAGTCCACACTCAAGCTATTTGTATTCCAGAAGGGATTATTGCTCACTTTTTCAAAAGCAGTATATTCTATGTCATTCACGTGATCTGCGTTAGACACATGAATAAGTATATTTGAGGAAGGAGGAAGCTCTTTGAAGGGCTCTTGTCTTATCAGCTTTATGCGCGAGGGACAAATGGTTTCTATCTTCCACACACCGCCGTTGCAGTCCTTCCACAGACTGTGTTGGTCTCCTTCGTCTTTGTTGTGGGTACAATATGCCCACATTTCGCATCTTTGCTCGGTTGGTCCTACAAGATAACTGCCCCACGTCCATCCGCCGTAGCCTTCATAGCCTACAGTACCTTTTTTACAAGTACCGATAAAGCGAATATTATCAAGTCCTTTGCCCTCCGGAGAACCACCGAGTTCCGTCAGACGTCGGCTGAGCTCTGCAGGCCAGACACCGCCTGCTGTAAGGCTGTCGCCAACGCAAAGAATATTTTTATTCAACGACGGAGACTTATGCTCCGCACATACCTTGATAATAGTTGAAGCTGTAGCTATTATCCTGTCATCGAAGTCACGCAGATTAATTGTAAATACGTGTTCTCCAATCTGCTCTGCGCTAGGTGTTACCTCAAAATATCGGGAAGTATTTTTGCCGATATCACAGATTGCTTCTATGTTATATACATAAGGGAATGGATGCTCGATAATTCCTCTAAAAAACAGTTGAAGAGTATCCCCTGTCACTGCCTTGAAACAGTCGGGCAAAACTATTCTCGGTACACTCATAAAGCACCTCCGTATCAAATTCAAGGTAATTGTAAACGATATTTTAAACAAAGTCAAGTTAAATATGTATTAAATGTATATTTGTTCAAAATTTTGTGGTAAAATACATAAGTTATGAAAAAGGAGCAGATTATGACAAATGACGTTAAAATTCACGAGAATCCGTTAGGATATGAAAAAATTTCGGTATTGCTCAAACGCTTTGCAATACCCAGTATAGTTTCCATGCTGGTCAGCGCGCTTTACAACATAGTTGACCAGATATTCATAGGGCAGGGAGTTGGAACTATCGGCAACGGCGCGACAAACGTAGCCTTTCCGTTTACCACTATATGTCTTGCTCTTTCCCTCACTATCGGAGTTGGAGGAGCCGCACGCTTTTCACTGGAGCTGGGCAGAGGCAATAAAAAAGAAGCAGGCTACAGCATAGGTGTGGCAACGGTTGCAGGAGCTATAGCGGGTCTTATTTGCCTCATATGCTTTGAGGCGTTCGCACGTCCCATGCTTACGGCGTTCGGCGCAACCGATACGATTATGCCTTATGCACTTGATTACGTGAGAGTAACAGCTTTGGGAATGCCTGTGCTGGTAGTTACCAACACGGTGTCAAATCTTATTCATGCCGACGGAAGCCCCAAATATTCCATGCTGTGTATGGCAGTAGGTGCGGTGTTGAATACGATTCTTGACCCGATTTTCATTTTTGTTTTTGATATGGGAATAGCTGGTGCTGCTTGGGCTACAGTTATTTCTCAGGTGATTTCGTTTTTTGTTACCGTTTATTACCTTAAGCACTTCAAATCAGTAAAGGTTAACAGAGAGTGCTTCAGACCGGGTATTAAGCGTACCCTTCATACAATGTCCCTGGGACTTAGCAACGGCTTGAATCAGGCGGCTGTTTGCCTTGTGCAAATAGTTATGAACAATTCGCTGACACATTACGGAGCGCTTTCGCCTTACGGAACTGATATTCCCCTGTCGGCTGTAGGTGTGGTAATGAAGGTAAACTCTATTATTATGTCGGTGTTTATTGGAATACAGCAGGGAACACGTCCTATAATGGGCTTCAACTACGGAGCAAAGCAGTATGACAGAGTAAAGGAAACGTACAAGCTTGGCATAATCGTTGATACGGTTTTTGCTGCCTGCGGATTTGTGGTTTTTGAGTTTTTCCCTCACGTTATTCTCGGTATTTTCGGCAAGGGAAACGCATTGTATATGGAATTCGGAATGCTCTTTATGCGAGTATTTCTTTGCACGATGATAATAAACGGCATTCAGTTTTTGTCTGCCAATTTCTTCTCGTCTATCGGTAAGCCTGTCAAGGGAATAATGCTCTCAATGTCACGTCAGTGCCTGTTTATTATCCCTTTGATACTTATATTGCCCCGCCTTTGGAATCTGGGGCTTTACGGCATAATGATGGCAGGTCCCATTGCGGATATTATGGCAGTTATTCTCAGCGTAATATTTGTTGTAATGGAATTTAAAAATATGGACAAGCTTGCTCGGGAGGGGAAATAATGCTGAAAAAATTCATATCGTACTATAAGCCCTATCGCGGAATGCTGGCACTTGATATGCTGGCATCTTTGCTCATATCCGTTATCGGTATGGTTTATCCCATGGTAACAAACGAAATGCTTGGTACACTTATCCCTGACAGGCGTTACCGAGCCATAGTTATTGCCGGTATTATAGTCCTGGTTCTCTATGTGGCACGTTTTCTGCTTCGCTATTTTGTACAGTACTACGGACACCTTATCGGTGTAAAAATGCAGGCTCAGATGCGACGCGACCTGTTTGACCATCTTCAAAAGCTGCCGTTTTCCTTCTATGACGAGCACGAGACGGGAAAGATAATGACACGTATGACATCAGACCTTTTTGACGTCAGCGAGCTTGCACACCACGGACCTGAAAATCTGCTCATAAGCCTTGCAATGCTTATTGGTTCGTTTATATACCTTTGCACCATAAACGTATATCTCACACTTATTATTTTTGCGTGCGTGCCTTTTTTGGTTGTGGTTTCGGTACTGTTGAGAAAGAAGATGCGTCAGGCGTTTGATGAAAGACGTGCTACGACAGCCGTGATAAACGCTTCGCTTGAAAGCAGTATATCGGGCATCAGAGTTACCAAAGCATTCACAAATGCCGAAAAGGAAAAAGAGAAATTTGAAGAGGGAAACAACGCCTTTGTAAAGGCTTGTCACAAGGCGTATAACGCAATGGCTCTCTTTTTCTCTTCCACTTCCTTTATCACAGATATATTCAATGTTATAATACTTATCGCAGGCGGACTTTTCCTTTA
Organism: Eubacteriales bacterium; assembly: GCA_045531285.1. Classification (GTDB taxonomy): domain Bacteria; phylum Bacillota; class Clostridia; order Oscillospirales; family SIG627; genus RGIG6353. Next base: position 11,619 of record JAZSDT010000127.1, on the reverse strand, counting down.
CGACGGTAAAATATCCTTTGCCGAATATTCCACTTTCATCGTATCAGTAAACCTGTTCATCAATCCCATTACCACGCTTATCGGTTTTATGGAGCAGTATCAGCAGGGGCTTTCGGGCTTTTCAAGATACGTGGAAATAATGGAGGTCGAAGCGGAGGATGACAGCGGAAAGGATGACCTTGGAGTATCAAAGGGCGAAATCGAGTTTAAAAACGTAGAATTTGCCTACGACAGATCCAAGGAGGTGCTTCACTCGATCAGCCTTAAGGTGACTCCCGGCAAAACTCTTGCTTTGGTTGGTACGTCGGGCGGCGGCAAAACTACCGTTTGCCACCTTATTCCCAGATTTTACAATATTTCAAGCGGTGAAATCCTTATTGACGGTAAAAACCTCAAGGAGCTTACCCTTGACTCTATTCGACGTAACGTTGGTATAGTACAGCAGGACGTGTTCCTTTTTAACGGTACTATCCGTGACAATATTTTGTATGGAAAGCTTGATGCCACCGAGGATGAAATGATAGAGGCGGCAAAGCTTGCAAACATTCACGATTGGGTATCCGGGCTTGAAAAGGGGTACGATACCGAAATAGGCGAGAGGGGAGTAAAGCTGTCGGGCGGTCAGAAGCAGAGGCTTTCTATTGCACGTGTTTTCCTGAAGAATCCTCCCATACTTATCTTGGACGAGGCTACAAGCGCCCTTGACAACACCACGGAAATACTTATACAGGAATCTCTTGACAAGCTGAGCCACGGCAGAACCACAATAGTTGTTGCCCACAGGCTGTCCACGGTGCGCCGTGCCGATGAAATAGCGGTTATCGAGGACGGAGTCATTACGGAAAAGGGTACTCACGATCAGCTTCTTGAAATGAACGGAACCTACAAAAAACTTCATACGTTGCATCTTGCAAAATAGTTAAAGGAGACTTCGGTCTCCTTTAACTATATTTTAGCAACAAATGATATACTTCAGGAAAGGAGGAGATTATGAAAGCACAAACAGTATTCCGAAGATATGAGTATAAATACCTTGTAACCGAGGAAGAAGCAAAAAAGATTCTGGACGGTATGGATACTTGCCTTTCGCCTGACGAGTGGGGCAGAAGCACGGTTTCCTCTCTTTACTATGATACCCCGTCCTATGCTTTGATACGGCGCTCAATAGAAAAACCGATATACAAGGAAAAGCTCAGGCTTCGTTCCTACGGCACGGCAACGGATGATTCTAAGGCGTTTCTGGAAATAAAAAAGAAATACAAGTCGGTAGTGTATAAAAGACGCATTTCGCTGACCTGTAGTGAGGCTGAGCACTATATGGCGTCAAGTACACCCTTTCAGCCGTCAACTCAGATATCCCGTGAAATAGATTATTTCAAGCAGTTTTATGCCCCTTTAGTACCCTCTGTGTACGTTTCGGGCGAGCGAGAGGCATATTACGGAGAGGGAGACCTGCGTATTACGTTTGACAGGAACATACTTTGCCGTAACACAGAGCTGACACTTACTTCATCTCCCTACGGTATGGCTATTTTACCCGAGGGGAAAATACTAATGGAAATAAAGACGGGTACGGCTATCCCCCTGAAACTTACAGGACTGCTGACAGAGCTTGGCATATACCGACAGTCTTTTTCAAAATACGGAACATTTTACATAAAAGGAGAGCTTTACAATGGGAAACATATTTAAAGGTTTATTTGATTCAGCACTGATACAAACGGTATCGGTGGATAAATTTCTTGCGTGTATACTTTCTGCCTGTGTGATAGGTATAATTATCGCACTTCTTTACAAAATAAAATCAAGCTCAACGTCAAGCTTTATTATTACTCTTGCGCTTATTCCCTCGGCGGTGTGTATGGTTATTATGATGGTCAACGGCAACGTTGGAGCAGGTGTTGCAGTGGCAGGTGCGTTTTCGCTCATTCGTTTCAGAAGTGCACCGGGTACTGCAAGGGAGATAGCTGCAATATTTATTGCAATGGCAACAGGCTTGGCGTGCGGTATGGGATATATTGCTTACGGGGCACTTTTTGGCATAATTGCTTCTCTTTTCAATTTATTGCTTTCGTGTCTGCCCAAAAACACACGTACCCTTGAGCGCACGTTAAAAATTACCGTTCCAGAGGACCTGAATTTTGCGGGAGCTTTTGACGATATATTTGAAAAATATCTTGGTGAATGCACCTTAACTCAGGTAAAAACCACAAATATGGGAAGCCTTTACCGACTTTCCTACAGCGTGACCTTGAAATCGTCGGGAAGCGAAAAGGCGTTTATTGATGAGCTGAGATGCCGTAACGGGAACCTTGAAATAATGCTTTCCATGAGAGAAAGCACTATGGAGCTTTAAAATGAAAAAACTATTATTGATAGCGTTACTTGTTCTTTTTCTTACATCCTGCACTAAGGACACTGCAGCACCCAAAAACGAAATAATCGACAAAGGAACGTATACTTTCACAGGCTTGATTGACCCTATTACCGTTAATGCCGGCAAAAACGACGTGGTCGAGTTGGTTTTAGACGGAGTCGAAATAAACGGCGATGGCAGAGCTGCCATAAACGTGGTTGAAGCCGATAAGGTAGTAATAACTCTTGCCGACGGCAGTGAAAACACAATTACAATAGCAGGCGGATTTGACGAAAACGATAGCGCAAACGCCGCAATTTTTTCAAAGAGCGACCTTGTTTTTTCAGGGAATGGCTCGCTTGCCGTAAGCAATCCCCACGGACACGGCATAGAAGGAAACGATGACGTGGAAATAAACGGCGGAAGCTATACGGTTACGGCTTCGGGACACGGATTTGAAGCAAATGACTCTATTACCGTTGTTGACGGAAGCTTCAAGGTTACGTCGGAGAAGGACGGATTCCACGCCGAAAATACACTTGACCTTGAAAAAGGATATATTACCGTTAAGAACGGTACGTTTGATATCGTTTCTTCCCTTGACGGAATTTCCGCTTCGTCTTACATTACCCTTGACGGAGGAAGTTTTAATATTACGTCGGGAGGCGGAGCTAAAGGGATAACACAGCCACCCGATATGCCACAGCTTCCCGAGGGAATGGAGCGTCCCGACCGAGAACAAATGCCACAGCTTCCCGAGGGAATGGAACGTCCCGACCGAGAACAGATGGGAGCTAAAGGGCAGGGAGGAATGCGTCCCGGTATGCAGTGGGGCGCACAGACAAGCTCGGATGAAAATACCGAATCAACCAAAGGCATAAAGGCAGGAGGACGTCTTGGTATTAACGGCGGAAGCTACAGCATAAACTCCTTGGACGACTGCTTGCATTCAAATTCCGATATTGAGGTAACGGGAGGCACTTTCGTACTGTCCTCAGACGACGATGCCTTCCATGCCGATGCAAACCTTTCTTTTGTTGACGGCAACGTTACGGTAAACAGCTCGTACGAGGCACTTGAGGGAGAATCTATTGATATTCACGGCGGTGTGTTTGTTACAGCTTCCTCGGATGACGGACTCAACGCCGCAGGCGGTGGTGATTCAAGCGGCTTCGGTTTCAGAGGCGATATGTTTGGAAACGCTGATTCCTATATTAATATTACAGGCGGAGAGCTGACAGTCAATGCTAACGGTGACGGAATAGATTCAAACGGCTCACTGTCAATCAGCGGAGGCGTCGTTACGGTACTCGGTCCTCTCAACGGCGGCGATGCACCTGTAGATTGGCAGACGTCGGGTGAGATTTCGGGAGGCACCGTAATAGCTGTGGGTAATTCCTCTATGGCATCTAATTTCGACAGTGCAACACAGGGCTCTGTATTTATTGCCTTTGACAGCTATATCGACAGCGGTAAGAGTGTTTGGCTTACCGATAGCGAGGGCAACGTTATTATTGAAAAGACTCTTGATAAGAGCTTCAACTGTATTCTTATTTCAGCACCTCACATAACGGAAAACGGCTCGTACACCGTTACCGTTGACTCGTCGGATTACCCTGTGACGCTTGAGGGCTTTACCTATTCCAACAAAAGCGGCGGTTTTGGCGGCAGATGGCACAACAGAGAAAACATAAAGTAAACAAAGAGCTAAGATATGGTATCTTAGCTCTTTTCATATAATGTAAAATTCTATAAACCAACCTCGCCGTTTTGCTTTGTTTGGCACGTACGTAGATTGGGATAGGCGAGCATTGCCTGCGGTCGCTGACCGCTATTATCCCAGCATTATCCTTCTTATGCTTGCTATCTCTTCGGGGGTAACACCCACGCCAAGCAAAAGATTTTCGACCTTTTCCTTTAAGGTTTCGCCCTCACAGCCGTTTATAAGCTTACGGATATTGTCCTGATAGGGCAGATATGCACCCTGGGTAGTGCTTCTTGTTCCGTAAAGCGAGAAGGTGGTAAACTCGTAATCCCGAATAATATCACTCTTATCCACACCTAACAGAGCATTTATCATGAAGCAAAGTACACCCGTTCTGTCTGCTCCGCCCTGACAGTGAACGTATATCGGGTAAATGTCCGGATCGGCTAGGTCGGAGAATACCGCGCGGAGATTTTCTCTTCCTGCTTCGGTTTGTATCTGGGTGTTGTAGCCTGCAAATCCGTAACGCTTTATGGGCACTGCGGGCAGAGGCGATTCCAAGGGGAGCTGCTGCTCATTTGCACCTCTTAGGTCCATATCGTATCTGACGTGCATAATGTTGTTCATTGTAAGCTTGCCTGCTTCGGTGATATTCACAGGCTTGTCAACGTAGGTGCCGTTCATTTGACCGCCGCGGTAAATCATACCCTGTAGGGTGACCTTGCCGCTGTCGGTCTTGTATCCGCCAATATCTCTTACGTTGTAAATGCCGTCAACCGTCATAACTCGGGGGCCTACGTCGGTGGTTTCAAACGAGCCTGTGGCACCGTATATACCCGAGGTACAGTGTGCACTGACTCTTACGTAATATTTGCTTCCCTTATACAGATTGTTAATGGCATAACTGTTGCCGTCAATCACTTCCGTCCATATGGCATCGGAGAAGTCTTCGTTGAGCGAGTACTCTACAACGTAGGTCAAAACGTCATCTCTTTCGCATTGCCATTCTATCAGGGTATCGACTCCCGGATTTTTGATTGACGAATCAGCGTAATACTGTACCTTTGCGTTTTCCTTTTCAAGATATTTCTGTGCGTTTTTGTGGTAGGGCACAACGGGACTTTCCGGGAGCGTAAGCGTCAAGCTTCCGTCGTACTTTACAAAGCTGTTTATTCGGTCGGTTATTTCGGGTACAGGGGAAGGACCTTCCTCGCAGACGTCGGTGTTTTTCTTGTCGGGTGTACCGGTTGCATTGGAGCAAGAGGAAAGTAAAGTACCCATAGTCAGAAGTAATGAAAGCAACTTTATATATTTCATAAGCTTCTCCTTGCGTTCATACGGATTTTCAGCAAAATTATATAACAAAAAGGACGGCTTTGCAATACGTAAAAAGTAACTTTTGAATATTTTGCTAAATATTTTCACTATTTTGCTTTTTTTATAAAAGTATTGACATTATGAGATAAACTAACTATAATGAAATTACATTGAAGTATCCTGAAAATCAGGGATATACGGAGGTAAATAAAATGGAAAAAATCAAGGTAGCTGTCGTTGGTACAGGTAGTATCTGTAGCAGTGCTCATATGCCCGTCTATATGGAAAGAGACGACGTTGAGGTTATTGCTTGTGCTGATATCGACTTTGAAAAGGCAAAAAAATTTGCTGAAAAGTTCAACGTTCCCGGTGTGTACAACTCAGTTGAGGAGCTTCTTGCAAACTGCAAGCCCGACTACGTAGACGTATGTACATGGCCCGCTGCACACGGACCCGTTGCAATTGCCGCTGCAAACGCAGGCTGTAACGTTATGTGTGAGAAGCCTATCTGTCACAATCTTGAGGATGCTCTTGCACTCAAGGAAGCAGTTAAGAAGAACGGTGTTAAGTTTATGCTTGCTGTTCCCCTTCGCTACGGCAAGGCGGCTGTACACGCAAGAAAGCTTGTAGACGAGGGCGTTCTCGGTGACGTTTACTACGGCAAGACAGCATACGTTCGTCAGAGAGGTATTCCCGGCGGTTGGTTCTCTTGCACCAAGTATGCAGGCGGCGGTCCTATCATCGATATAGGCGTTCACAGAATCGACCTTGCATGGTATATGATGGGCTGTCCCAAGCCTGTTTCGGTTTCAGCTACCGCTTCATATAAGATAGGCGATTACCGTGAAGCTCCCAAGGCAGACCCTGTAACAGGTGAGGTTTCTGCTACAAACGCATGGGCAGGTGCACAGGTTGCCGATTATAAGTTTGACGTAGAAGACTCCGCAAGCGGTATTTTCCGTTTTGAAAACGGTGCTCAGCTCATATTCGAGACCTCTTGGTCCTTCAACGGTCCTATCAACAACTCGACTCAGATAGCCGGCGACAAGGCAGGTATCACTCTTGAACCCTTCAAGCTTTACAAGGCTGATGGCGAAAATCTTGTCGAAGAGGATATTGCAGGCGATTTTGCAGGTAACATCTTCGCAAACGAGATCGACCACTTCATCGATTGCATAAGAAACGACAAGACTCCTTCTTCCTCAATCGATCAGGCAGTTCAGCTTCAGGCTATGCTTATGGGTATCTATGAATCCTCTAAGTCAGGCAGTGAGGTTAAGCTTACATACTAATTTACGTTATAACAAAAACCGTCTCATTACGAGACGGTTTTTGTCTTTTTGCGATGGAATGCTTTTTAGCAAAAAGCACTCCCTCTTTATTAAATTGCCGCTTATATATCGTAGCGTATTTCAAATTTCTTATGCCACTCGGCGCACTGCTCCTTGAAATCGGAGTCGGGCTGAGTTTTAACGGTGTGAAGGTATTCGTGGGTATCGAAGGTACCGTGTGCCGCTTCAATCATTGCAACCGCAATATTGGAGCAATGGTCGGAGATTCTTTCGCAGTTTGTAAGAAGGTCTGTGAGTACAAAGCCAAGCTCGATAGTACAGCTTCCTTTTTGGAGTCTTGATATGTGGCGTGTTCTTATTTCTGTAATAAGAGTGTCGATAACCTGTTCAAGGGGCTCTATTGTTTTTGCTACGGCAAGGTCATCCTCCTTGAAAGCCTTAACGGTGTTACGGAGTATCTCTGTGATTGCGCCTGCCAAAGTTGTAAGCTCGTGTCTTGCCTCGTGGGAGAAGGAAATTCCCTTATCGTGCATTTCCTTTGAAACGTCCACCAGATTTTCGGCATGGTCACCTATTCTTTCAAAATCGGTGATAATGTGGAGAAGCATAGAAACGTTCTTTGAATCCGTATCGGAAAGCTGACACTTTGATATCTTTACAAGATACGTGCCAAGCTTGTCCTCAAAGGTATCGAGTATTCCCTCGGTTGCAACTATATCAGCCGCCTTTGCTTCATCGTGCTTTTCGATAAGCGCAAGAGCATCGGAAACAGAGCGCTCTGCAAGTGTTGCCATAGTTTTTGCGGCATCAATTGATTTTCCTACCGCAATAGAAGGTACTGTGAGAAGTCTTTCATCAAGGAAGGACACCTTGGTTTTTTCGCCGGGCTTATTATCCTTGATAATAAAGTGTGCACCCTTTTCCAACAGCTTTGCAAAGGGGAAGAGAAGAGCGGTTGTGGCAAGGTTGAACAACGAATGTATTACAGCTATATCAAAGGGCGATACGGCAGTATTTGTAAAGGAAATGTCAACTGTTGCATTGACAATGGACCATATCGGCAGAAGTATAAGAGTACCCGTACAGTTAAAGAGTACGTGGACAACGGCAACTCTGCGCGCATTTTTGTTTGCTCCGATGGATGAAATGAGAGCTGTGATACACGTACCTATGTTCTGACCCATGATAATGGGCATTGCCGAGGCGAAGGTTATTTGTCCTGTCATTGAAAGCGCCTGGAGTACGCCCACCGACGCAGAAGACGACTGAATGATAGCTGTAAATAAAGCACCTGCAATAACGCCGAGAATAGGATTAGAGAAGGCTGTGAGAATGCTGGCAAACTGGGGCATCTGTGCAAGAGGCTCCACGGCGTCAGACATAAAATCCATACCGTACATCAAAACGGCAAAGCCTACCAGTATTGTTCCCACGTCACGCTTTTTCTGTTGCTTTGCCATCATTATCATAAGGATTCCGATGAAAGCAAGTACAGGCGAGAAGGAGGAGGGCTTAAGGAGTCTCAGAATGAGGGAATCGCTTTCGATACCCGTTAAGCTGAGCAGCCAAGAAGTAATCGTTGTACCAATGTTTGAGCCCATGGTGATGCTTACCGCTTGGGTAAGGTGCATAATTCCCGAGTTTACGAGACCTACGAGCATTACGGTTACGGCGGAAGATGATTGAATAACAGCGGTTATCGCCATTCCCAAAAGTAAGCCTTTAAAACGGTTGGAGGTGAGCTTTTCGAGAATGCCTTCGATCTTGCCGCCCGCTACCTTTTCAAGTCCTTCCGACAGTATGTGCATTCCGTACAGGAACAGTGCCAGACCGCCAAGCAACGAAATAATTGAAAAAATGTCCATTTCTTTTCCTTTCTTTAGAGAAGCTTCTGACCGTTTATTGCCAGTCCGAAGGTCAGATCCAGTTTTTCTGCCGCCTTTTGACACATGAGCATTCGGGTGAGAAATATCTCAAAATAATTCATAACAGAGCTTATTTCGGTGTCAATTTCAAGAGTCAGTATAATGTTTTTGTTTTTTGTGTCTATATCTAGCTTTGATTCCTTTACGGAATAATTTACTCTGTCGTGGATATCAAAGGAGGTTACGTCTCGGTTTCTCACTCTTGAACGGCGTACGTCTGTCTTGTCGGCAAGAATCAGAGCCGCCGCCACGTCATTAACAGCAACGCCTGTGCCCTCGTCGTGATTTCCTATGGCGGTTACTACCGTCGCTATGTCCGCGGGAGGCATTCCAATGTCCTTGAGAATTCTGAACGCCATAACCGCACCGCTTTGAGAGTGCTCCAGTCGGTTTACAAGATTTCCGATATCGTGCATAAAGCCGGATATTTTTGCCAGCTCTATGTCCTCTTTTGAATGGCCTGTTTTTTCCAGAATGTCTGCAGCTGTTACAGCTACCTTCGTAACGTGCGCAAAGCTGTGCTCCGTGAAGCCAAGTGCGGTTAGCGATTCGTCAGCCTTTTGTATATAGGTTTTTATGGTTTCATCTTTTTTTATATCTTCAAATGTTATCATCAGAAAAGTATCCTTATAGTTGTCCCTTCATTAATTTTACTTTTTACTGAAACGCCGGCATCCATAAACATGGCACCGTGCTTGACGATGGAAAGCCCCAGTCCCGTGCCTCCGATTTCCTTTGAATGACTCTTGTCGGCACGCCAGAAGCGTTCAAAAATATGGGGAATATCCTCTTCGGCGATTCCGATACCCGTGTCGCTTACTTCAAATTCCACACCGTCAATGCGCTGACGGATCTTGATATTTACCTGTCCGCCGTCGCGGTTGTACTTTATGGCGTTGTCAAGGATGTTGAATATCATTTCCTCAACGATTTGCTCGCCTCCGGTTATGACGGGTCTGTCTCCCGAAAGCGTGACGGTTACGTTTTTTTCGTTTGCCGCCATCTCAAGCTGAGATATTACAGCCACGGTCAGCTCGTACAGGTTTATCGGCTCGATCTTTACTTCAACGTCGTTTCCGTCAAGCTGTGAAAGCTTGATTATATCCCCCACCAGTGTAATAAGTCTGTGGGATTCATCATATATTTTTCCCGCAAAACGTGGAATGTCCTCGCTCTTTGCGATTCCGTCACGTAGAAGCTCGGAATATCCCTTGATGCTTGTCAGGGGTGTTTTAAGCTCGTGTGAAACGTTGGCTGTAAAGTCGCGTCTCATCTTGTCCTGTTCGGTGTGCAGGGCAGACATTTCATCAAGCTTTTTTGCGGTTTCTTTTTTTAGCTTTACCGCCTTTTGTCTCAATTCGTCAAGCTCGCTGTAAACCTCCTGAGTATACGGAGACTCAAGGTTTAGGGAGTTTATTTTTTTGCCTATCCTGTCGGCTGTTTTTACAGGCAGTATAAGTGACAGCAAAAGCAGTGAGACAATGCCTGTGCACACTGCCGAGATTATGGCATAACCGATACCGCTTCCCGCATAATAAACAAAAAGCAATACTGTCAGCGACACACCCAGCGTTATCACGGATATCCACGAGGATACCCTTGCGATTTCTTTTGAAATGGAATTTTTTTTGTTCATACTTTTTTATTCACCTATTTTATAACCTACTCCGCGAACGGTCTCTATAAGGTCGCCTGCCTCACCCAGCTTTTGTCTCAGCGTCCTGATGTGTACGTCTACCGTTCGGCTTTCTCCGTCAAAGGAATAACCCCATATGGTGTTTAAAAGCTGGTCACGGGTCAAAACTATACCCATGTTCTTCAAAAGCATACAAAGAATTTCAAATTCCTTGTAGGTTAGAACAACGTTTTCTCCGTTGACGGTAACTGTGTGCTTTTCGGGGCATACGTAAAGAGGACCCATTGAGTATTCAAAACGCTTTTGCTCCTCCTTGTTGTCCCTCAGCCTTGCCTTGACTCTTGCCACAAGCTCCATTACTCCAAAGGGCTTTGCAATATAGTCGTCAGCACCCAGCTCAAAGCCGTGTACCTTGTCTATCTCCGAGCTTTTCGCGCTAAGCATAATTACGGGTATCGACGACGTGCTTGGGGTACGTTTAAGCTTTTTGAGTATGGACAGTCCATCCTCTTCTGGAAGCATTATATCCAATAAAACCAGTGACGGCAGCTCCTTGGACAGCGCAGTCCAGAATGCCGACGGTACTTCAAAGCTTTCCGCTTCAAGCCCCATACTGTTCAAGGCATATGTCACCAGTTCTCTTATATTTTCGTCATCTTCAACAAGATATATCAAAACTCCTACCTCCGTTGATATATTTCCAGATGCATTTTACACCATAAAAAAGAAATTGACAAAAAATTCCGGTTAAATATAGGTTAAATTTTCACATTTACATTATACATCGCCGAAAACATTTTTGCAATAGGCAAAAAAATTCTTGTTAAGGTATTGAAATTTTTGCAATAATGAGTTAAAATGTAAATGCTTACAAAAAATGAAAGGATACGGAATTATGAATTTTGAAAAGAAGATAAGACCCGAAAAAATTATACAGTTTGGAGAGGGCGGATTCCTCCGAGGCTTTGTAGACTGGATGATACAGAAAATGTGCGACAACGGCAGCTTTGACGGCAGCGTCGTTGTGGTTCAGCCAATCGAGCAGGGGATGTGTGACCTTCTCAGCTCACAGAACTGTCTCTATACTCACGTTATCAGAGGCGTTGAGGGTGTTGATAAGACACTTGTTGACGTAATATCAAGATGTGTAAAGCCCTATGAGGATTTTGAGAGCTACCTTGCTCTTGCAGACAATCCCGAAATGAGATTTGTTGTATCCAACACCACAGAGGCAGGTATAGTATTCTCCGACGAGGACAAAATTACCGATGCTCCTCCAAAAACCTTTCCCGCAAAGGTAACTCTTTTACTCAAGAGAAGATTCGAGAAGAAGCTTGGCGGCTTCATTTTCCTTCCCTGTGAGCTTATTGACCGCAACGGCGACAATC
>JAZSDT010000174.1:0-22100 GCA_045531285.1 Eubacteriales bacterium | reverse complement strand
TGTTCCCGGGAACCGTTAAGGGCACAAGTCTTGTGCTTGACGGCTCGATAGGAATAAAAACCTATTTTGAACTGGATGAAACTATTGCTCATATGATGAGCGTAAAAACGGTTGTTTTCGATGCCGATACTCAGAAAACCGTAGCTCAAAGCGAGAAAAAGCCGGACTATGACAGCGAAAAGCAGCTGTACTACGTTATAACGTACGTAGCACCCAAGGACGCTTATAGAACCAAGGTAACAAACACGGTGCTTTACGGAAATAGCAGCATCTCTACCGGTGCGGTGAGAGTTTGCGATTACATTTCGTCGTTCAGGGACCTTGCCGAGACGGAAGAGGGATATGAAAAGGAGCTCGGTCTTATAAACGCTCTTGACGAGTATACCAAGTACGCTGACAACTTTTTCAGTGACAGTACAGAGCTTGGAGACGTGGAAGCTGATACCGAGGCAATAGAAGCGGTGATTTCGCCTGAAAAAACAGGAACGTTGTCGGGGATTGAGCACTTGTATACTTCTCTTATACTCGAAGGAAAAACAACAATACGCCATTATTTTAAGATTGATGGTGAAATTGGAGAATACGTATTCAAGGTCGGAGACGAAACAGTGGAGGCGCGTGAGTACGAGAACGGGATTTATTACGTAGATATTGTTGATATACCTGCTCACGAGCTTGACAAAGCCTATACACTGATTGTAAACGATTCTGTGAGAATCAACTACAGTGCGTTGAATTACGTAAAGCATACAGTAAATTCAGAGAATAAAAAGTTAAAAAATCTTGTGAAGTCACTGTACAACTATTGGAGCAATGCATACGAGTATTGCACTAAGTAAAAACAAAAACCGTCGGTTCAATTCGTATTGAACCGACGGTTAAATTGTTTATATGCTTATTACTTGTTCTTAAGCTGCTCAAGAACCTCTCTTGTGATTCTTGCAACAAGCTCGTCTGTAGCAAGAACTCCGCCTGTAACTGCTGTACCGCAGCTGCCGAAGAGTTCCATCTTCTTGATAACAGCCTTCTTGATGGCTTCAACAGATGCAGGGATAAGGTCGATGATACCCTTGTTCATATCTGTGAATGCACGGAATTCAGCCTCAACTGCCGCAATGTTAATGTCTGTGAAGATATTTACCTTACTGATACCCTTTTCGATAGCGGTCTTGAAATCCTTGTCTGTAAGACCTGAACCGCCGTGGAGTACAAGGGGTACGTCAATTGTGTTTGCGATAGTTTCAATTCTGTTGAAATCAAGCTTGGGGGGGAGCTTATAAGCGCCGTGTGCTGTACCAACTGCAATAGCAAGTGCGTCAACCTTTGTTCTTTCAACAAAGTCTCTTGCCTGCTCAGGATCTGTGTAGAACTTGGAAGCGTCTTCCATAGAAGCCTCTGTAGCTCCTTCTGCTCCGCCAACGTGACCGAGCTCACCTTCGATAGTAGCACCGTATGAGTGAGCTATGTCTGCCATCTCGCGAACCTTCTTTACGTTCTCTTCGTAAGGATCGGTTGAGCAGTCGTACATAATAGATGTAAATCCAAGCTCAAGAGCCTTGATACAAGTTTCTTTCTTAAGACCGTGGTCAAGGTGAGCAACAACGGGAACTCTTGCCTTCTTAGCCATAGGAATGAGGTAGTATGAAACCTCCTCAAGAGGACCGTAGGGGAAGAGAACCTCGGCAGTACCCATAATTACGGGAGAGCCTGTCTGCTCGGCAGCATTGATGATACCGCGTGCAAGCTCAAGGTTGACAGCGTTAAAAAGTCCGATACCGTATTTGCCCTTCTTGGCAGGGTAGAGGACTTCGTTCATATTAACAAGCATTTTATTTTCCTCCTATGTAGGTTTAAATTCTTTAACATCTACATTGTATAACGAAACCAAGAAAAAGTCAATACAAAACAACAAAAAACAAATAAAAAGTCGAAAATATTTTGATGCATAAGATTGTAAATATAAATTTAAAAAACAGCATCACTCAATAATTTGGGTGATGCTGTTTAACATAATTATTTTTGCCAATAGCTCTCCAAAAAGTCTCCTATTTCCATCATTGCGTTATAAAGAGTATCGGGCTCGGGGAGCATTACTATTCTGAAGTGGTCAGGGGTAGGATAGTCGAATCCGCTTCCTGCGACGATTAATATTTTTTTAGCTTTTAACAAGTCGAGTGCAAATTGCTTGTCGTTTGTGATGTTGTGTTTCTTTACGTCGATTTTGGGGAACATATAAAAAGCGGCACGGTTTTTAACGTATGTCAGGTCAGGGCATTTATCCATTGCTCTGCAAGCCGCTTCTCTTTGCTCAAACAGTCTTCCGCCGGGAACCATCATTGCCTTTGTGCTTTCCCAATCAGAAAGAGCGGCAGGGATGACAAACTGTGCGAATGCATTGGAGCAAAGTCTCATAGATGCAAGTGCAACTATTCCGTCAATCATATCGGATGCCTGTTCTGTTGGACCGGTTATTACCATCCATCCGCAACGCATTCCGCAGATGACGTGTGACTTTGAAAGACCGTTCATTGTGAACACAAGCATGTCGGGGGCAACCTTTGCCATTGGAGTGTGCGTCATGCCGTCCATTAGAAGTCTGTCGTATATCTCGTCGGAAAAGATAACAAGGTTGTGCTCTCTGGCTATGTTGGCAATTTGCTCAAGTATTTCAACAGGATATATTGCACCTGTAGGATTATTCGGGTTGATGATAAGAATGGCTTTTGTTTTTGACGTTATTTTACTCTTAATATCATCAATATCAGGATACCAATTCGATTGCTCGTCGCAAATGTAATGTACGGGCTTTGCACCTGCAATGTAGGCACAGTTTGCCCAAAGAGAGTAGCAAGGACAGGGAACGAGTATTTCGTCACCAAAGTTGAGAAATGCCGTTGTAGCCATACTGACTACCTCACTGACACCGTTGCCTACAAAGATATTATTCACGTCAACGAAGGGGATGCCCGTTGATTCATGATACTTCTTTATTGCCTCTCTTGATTCAATGGTTCCTTTTACGTCGCTGTAGGGAACAGCCCTCTCGACACTTTCAATTACTGCCTGTCGAATACTTTCGGGCATTTCAAAGCCAAATTTTCCCGGGTTACCCGTATTAAGCTTGAGTACCTTTTCGCCGTTCTTCTCCATCTCGAGTGCTTCGCGGAAGGTAGCGCCTCTTATATCTGAATGTACTAATGTTAATTTGTCTGATCTTTTGATTTCGTTCATTAATATATCTCCATAAATTTTCTAAAGCCTCATTAGTATATCACAAACGAAACAAAAATGCAATATTTTCTGTTTAAAAGTTAAAAAATACCTTAATTCGATAAAAAATTCGGCAAATATCATAAAGGACCGAAAATATTCCAAAATATCTAGCCGACGAGGCAAAACAAAAGGGAGACGAAACGCCTCCCTTGAAACTATTTATAAAATTGGCGGAAGATTTCCGAATGAAATCAACCAATAACAAAGCTTTGCCTTGTTATTATACGCAGCCCTGAGCCTTCATAGCTTCTGCAACCTTGAGGAAGCCTGCAATGTTAGCACCTGCTACAAGGTCATCGCCAAAGCCGTAAGCTTGAGCGGCATCAACTGAAGCCTTGAAGATGTTCTGCATGATCTGGTGAAGCTTAGCATCAACCTCTTCTGCAGTCCAGCTGTAACGCATTGAGTTCTGTGACATTTCAAGACCCGAGGTAGCAACACCGCCTGCGTTAACTGCCTTTGAAGGAGCGATCTTAACGCCGTTAGCCTTGAGGTATGCAATAGCCTCGTTTGTTGTAGGCATATTTGAAACTTCAACGTAGTACTTGATACCGTTTGCAACGATCTTTTCAGCATCTTCGATTCTTACTTCGTTCTGAGTAGCACAAGGCATAAGAATGTCAGCCTTAACGCCCCAAGGCTTCTGACCTGCGAAGAAGGGAACGTTGAACTTTTCAGCGTAGTCCTGAACTCTGTTGCGGCAAGAAGCACGCATTTCGAGCATGTAATTGATTTTTTCTTCTGTAGCTACGCCGTCTTCGTCGTAGATATAGCCGTCGGGACCTGAGATAACAACAACCTTACCGCCAAGCTCGTTGATCTTCTTAACTGTACCCCAAGCAACGTTACCGAATCCTGATACAACAAATGTCTTGCCCTTGATGTCATCTCCGAAGTGCTTGAGCATTTCAACTGTGTAATAAACTGCACCGAAACCTGTTGCTTCGGGACGAATGAGAGAGCCGCCGTACTGGATACCCTTGCCGGTGAATACGCCTGTGAACTCGTTCTTCATTCTCTTGTACTGACCGAACATATAACCGATCTCACGAGCGCCTACACCGAGGTCGCCTGCAGGAACGTCAACGTCAGCACCGATGTGACGGCTGAGCTCGATCATAAAGCTCTGACAGAAGCGCATAACCTCTGCGTCGGACTTGCCCTGAGGGTCGAAGTCGGCACCACCCTTACCGCCGCCCATGGGGAGAGAGGTAAGGCTGTTCTTGAAGGTCTGCTCGAAGCCGAGGAACTTCATAATACCTGAATATACGTTGGGAGCAAATCTGATACCGCCCTTGTAAGGACCGATAGCTG
Source organism: Eubacteriales bacterium (assembly GCA_045531285.1). Taxonomy (GTDB): domain Bacteria; phylum Bacillota; class Clostridia; order Oscillospirales; family SIG627; genus RGIG6353. The sequence goes on along the minus strand of JAZSDT010000174.1, from coordinate 17,513 downwards.
AGTTGAACTGAACTCTGAAGCCACGGTTTACCTGAACCTTGCCGTTGTCATCGACCCACGGAACTCTGAATGAGATCTGTCTGTCGGGCTCAACTATTCTTTCGAGAATGCCTGCCTCTACAAAATCGGGGCGTGCATCAATAACGGGCTCGATACTTTCAAAAACTTCTTCAACGGTCTGAATGAATTCAGGCTCGTTTGCATTTCTCTTCTTGACCATCTCAAGAACGTCTAACATATACTGGTTTTTCATCTTTGTAAAAACCTCCTGTGATTAGTATTTAAATCCAATTTATGCTCATAAAAGCTGGATAAATAAAATTTAATAAGGATATTATAATTATCTTTTTTTTAGTTGTCAATAGAAAATTTGTAAAAACTAATAAGTTTTGAAAGTTTTTTGCGAAATAAAGGATGCTTTTTCTTGACTTTTATGCTGTTTTATGATACAAAATATATAAGTATAATCATATTGGTAAAGGAGTTAAATATGCTTAAAGAGATAATAGAACAGAGAAAAATCCCCTCTCTCCCTGATATAAAGGATACCGTTGAAAGACGAGAGTATATGAAGAAGATGCTGGCGGAAGAGGAATACGGTCAGCCTGTTCCCGCACCTACGGACGTGACTTACGAGGTGAAGTCTCTTGAGACTGCAACGTATATGACAGGCAATGCCACACTCGAGGAGGTTACCGTTAAGGGTAAGCTTTTGGGTAAGGAGTTTTCTTTTCCTTTTAAATTTGTTCACCCGGTTGACAAAAAAGATCAGAAGGTCATAGTACAGATTAATTTTCGCTATAACTGTCCCGATAAATATACTCCTGCCGAGGAGATAATTGACAGAGGGTATTCTTTGGCTGTTTTTTGCTATAGTGATATAACTGCCGACAACAATGATTTTACCGATGGTATAGCAGGGATTCTTTTTCCCGACGGTGAACGTACGGCCCCTGATGCGACGGGAAAAATTATGATGTGGGCGTGGGCTGCATCCCGCGTTGCTGACTACCTTGAAACCCTTGATTATGTTGACATGGATAACCTTGGTGTTGCCGGCCATTCAAGACTTGGTAAGACTGCGCTTGTTACAGGTGCTTTTGATGAAAGATTTAAGTTTATCCACTCTAACGATTCCGGTTGCAGCGGAGGTGCTATACACCGTGATAAGCGCGGAGAGACTGTGGAGGCAATAACAAGGAACTTCCCGTTTTGGTTTTGTCCCAATTACAAGAAGTATATAGACAATGAACAGGCGTTGCCCTTCGACCAGCATTGGTTGGTAGCGGCTTCGGCTCCTCGTTTTGTGGAGTTGGGTACCGCAATCGAGGACGTGTGGGCAGATCACGAATCAGAGTATCTGACCTGTGTAACAGCAGCACCTGAATTTGAAAGTCAAGGTGTTACGGGCTTTGTTTATCCCAACAGATATCCCGAGCTTCACGAGCATTTCAGAGACGGACATATTGCATATTACGTGCGTCCGGGCAAGCACTTTTTCAGCAGATATGACTGGAATAAGTTTTTAGATTTTATCGATTTGAAAATTGGAGAGTAATAAATGAGAATAATTACAGGAACAGCAAGAGGTATAAAGCTTGAATCTCCTTATGGAGATGAAGTAAGACCTACCACCGAAATGGCTAAGGAAGGTATTTTCAGTGCCATACAGTTTGACCTTGACTCCCGACGTGTGCTTGACCTTTTTGCCGGTAGCGGACAGCTGGGTCTTGAAGCTATCAGCAGAGGTGCTGAGAGTGCTGTGTTTGTTGATGAATCACAGGCTTCTATTGAAATAGTAAAAAAGAATGCACAGAAGACTAAGCTTTTCTCACAGTGCAGAATAGTCAGAATGGATTTTACCGACTTTCTCAAGAAGTCGAGTGATACGTTTCACTTTATATTTGTAGATCCGCCTTACGGCAAGAAACTTTTGCCTGAGGTGGTAAAAAAGGTTATGAAGTACGGTGTTCTTGCTGAGGACGGCGTAATTGTTCTTGAAGGTGAGGATGCCGAAATAGAGGGACTCGATGCTGTATGCGAGGAATACGGTGTTGAGGTTAAGAAAAGATATAAATACGGAAAGACTTACGTTCATACCGTTGGGAGAAAATAATGAAAGCAATTATTCCGGGTAGCTTTGACCCCGTTACAATAGGACATATTGCACTTGTTGAAAAAGCATCGAGGATGTTTTCCAACGTAACCGTTTTGTTGTGCCATAATTTTGATAAGGAGACGCTCTTCACCTTTGAAGAGCGTCTTGAAATGCTTTTTGCGGCAACTAAGGGTATGAACAACGTGAACGTGGATTCTCACACGGGCTGGCTCTATGAGTATTTAAAAGAACAAAAGGATGCCGTACTCTTTAAAGGCGTGCGTAACACTGTTGATTTTGAATACGAAAAGAAGATGGCTGATTTTAATTTTGAACGCTCCGGTGTTGAGACGTTTTTTGTTTTGGCAGATTCTGAGCTTGCCAACGTATCTTCTACAAGGGTTAGACAGCTGCTTTCCGACGGTGGTGAATGGAAAAAAATTATACCACAAAATGCACAAAAATTAGTTGAAAATTTCTACAAAAATATTTAAAAAATACTTGAATTTTCTTCAAGTATGATATATAATATATGCAGTGGTGGTGAATTGTGGGACTAAATGGAGCAAAATGTATCCAAAATACCCAAAATTTACCTAAAAAGTTGCGAAAGGGGGACGTCAAATGCTTCTTGGCCAGTTTGAATACAATCTTGATGCAAAGGGACGAGTGTTTATTCCGTCGAAGCTCAAGGATTCGCTGGGCGAGACCTTTGTTCTTGCCAAAAGCATGGACCCCTGTATTGCAATATACTCTAAAGAAATGTGGGAGAACTACGTTTCTAAGCTTTCTGCATTGCCTGAAATGAAGGCAAGAGGCATTCGACGCTTCGTTTTTTCTACCGCTATCGAGGCGAGCGTTGATTCTCAGGGCAGAGTGCTCATAACTCAGCCTCTCAGAGAATATGCCAGACTTGAAAAGGAAGTTACAATAATCGGAAACGGTGACCATGCGGAAATATGGAATGCCGCAAGATACGAAGAATATATGAATTCCCAGAGTGTTGACGAAATGGTTGATACTCTTATGGAATTTGGATTCTGATGGCAGAGTTTAATCATTATTCCGTTATGCTGCATGAGACCGTGGATATGCTTGACGTTCACGGAGACGGAATATACGTTGACTGCACCTTGGGTGGTGGCGGGCACTCAAGCGAAATTGTAAAGAAGCTGACAAGCGGCAGACTTATCTGCATAGATCGTGATACAGATGCCATAGAGGCAGGAAAAAAGAGACTGTCTGAATATGGTGACAGAGTAACCTTTGTAAATGACAATTTTAAAAATATCAGATACATACTGGACGAGCTGGGAATTGACAAGGTAGACGGCATTACGGCTGATTTGGGAGTGTCGTCATATCAGCTTGATACGGCGGAACGTGGCTTTTCTTATCACTGGGACGCTGAGCTGGATATGAGAATGAACAGAGCGGATCCGTTTACTGCAAAAAAGCTTGTTAACGAGTATTCCGAACAGAAGCTGCTCAGAGTAATATCTGAGTACGGTGAAGAAAAATTTGCTTCACGTATAGCAAGAGCTATAGTGCAAAGACGTGAAGAAAAAGAAATAGAAACGACGTTTGAGTTAGTTGACATAATAAAATCGGCTGTGCCTAAAGCGGCGCAGATAGACAAGCATCCTGCAAGGCGTACGTTTCAGGCGATCAGAATTGAGGTCAATGATGAGATAGGGATGCTTAAGGGGGCGGTAGAGTCTATGGTAGACTGTCTTGCTCCTGGCGGACGGATTGCGGTGATAACCTTCCATTCGCTTGAGGACAGAGCTGTTAAGGAAGTTTTTCAGTCCAAGGTGAAAGGGTGCACTTGCCCTGCTAATTTTCCTGTATGCGTTTGCGGTTTTAAGCCTCAGCTTGAGCTGTTGAACAGAAAGCCTGTTACGGCTGATATGGGAGAGCTTGATGAGAACAACCGTTCAAGAAGCGCAAAACTCAGAGGAGCAAAAAAGCTCGGATAAAAATGAGAGAGGAACAACAATAATGTCAGAATATACGTCGGGGAACACAACTGCAAAAAGAAACACAGAGACAGTTACCGATACCAATAGAAATTTGGCGGGCGAGTATCTTGCCGAACAGGGCTACGAGAGACAGGCGAAGCCCAGAGAAGTAAACGGTGGACGTGACCGTTTGCCCCAAAATCATACCCAGAACAATAAAGCAAGAATGAACAATGCCCTTGCAACCACTCCTGCTCAGGCTAAAAACGGCGGTGTGGCAGCTTCGGCAAAGAAAGTGTCAAAGAAGAGAAGAACACAGACAGTGGTAAAGGTTTCCGGTGTCAGAAAAGAAAAGCCTGTTACTCCTTTTCCGATTTCAGTAATTCTTTGTCTTGTTGCGATAACAGTGTTGTCACTTTACGTTATCCATTTATACATAGAGCTTGACGAGCTTAATGCTACCATTACGGATTATAACAACCAGATTGCTGAAATGAAGAATCAGGAAAAGGTTCTTCAGACCCAGAAGGCGAGTAAGTATAATCTTGAAGAAATAGAACGCATAGCCAAAGAGAAATATGGCATGGTAGATGCAGATCAGCTTCCTAAGGAATACATTACTCCGGATGCCGAGGACAGCATAGAGATAATGGAAACGAGCATTGAAGATGAAACTCCCGGCGCACTTTTGTCCGGTTTTGCGGGAGTAGTTTCCGATCTTTTATCATATATAAATTAGTGAAAACATAGTAATGTAATAAGAGTAAAGGGAAGTAGCGTCTCTTTACTCTTTTTGCCTAAAATTAATGTGTGAAATTTGTCGAGGAGGAAAAGTTGAAATATCGTGTACAGGCATCGCGCCGAAAAATAAACAAAAAAACAAATATTCTTATCGGGGCTTGTGTGATTGCTGCACTGGTTCTTATAGGAAGACTTGCGTACTATTCGATATATCTTTATGACGAGTATCAAAACAAAACCATTGCTCAGTCTGTTACAGAATCCTCGATAAAAGCAAACAGAGGAACGGTATACGACCGCAATATGAATATACTTGCGGTAAGTGTTACTGTTGAACGAATATTTATTTCTCCCGCCGATATTCCGCAAATGACTGTAAGGGACTACATTGACGGGTACATAGATGAAATGAAGGGTGACGCCGGCGACAAGGAGCTTGAAAAAGCTAAGCTGACTTCACAATTTGACAACCTTTCCATAACGGTAGGTGAGGATATTGCCAACGAGCTCTCCGCAATATTGGAGGTCGATAAGGCGATGATAATGGAAAAGGTAGCCAAGACAAACAGGAAGGATGAAACCATAAAGAAAAAGGTTCCTGAAAACACAGCCGACAAGGTTCGCGACCTTATTTCAAATAAGCATTATTCTACCTGTATATATCTTGAGGAGGACACAAGACGTACGTACCCTCACGGCAGTCTTGCCTCTCACATTCTCGGCTTCACAGGTACGGACAATACAGGTCTTGCCGGAGTGGAGCTATATTACGACGAAACGTTATCCGGTGTAAACGGAAAAATAATAAAGGCTGTCAACGGTGTAGGAGACCAGATGCCCTACAAATACGAAAGCTATATTCCCGCAACTCCCGGAACTAATATAATGCTTACCATTGATGCAAATATTCAGCGTATGTTGGAAAAGAATTTGGAAACTTGCTATGCGGATACACAGGCTGAGTCGGGCGTTATGGGTATAGTTATGGATGTTGATACCTTTGATATTCTCGGTATGGCGACACTTCCTGACTTTGACTGCAACGATCCTTATACTCTTGACAGTGCATCTCAGACAAAGCTGGATTCGTTCGTTGGCACAGACGATGAAAAAAACGAGAAATTTCATGAGCTCATTTACGGACTTTGGAAAAACAGATTTATAACAGATACGTATGAACCGGGTTCTACGTTCAAGATGATCGTTGCAGCAAGTGCTGTGGAAGAAAAGCTGGTAAAAAACAACGAAACCTTTAACTGCACGGGAAGTATAAGGGTAGACGGATATCCCAAGCCAATCAATTGCCATCTTCTTTCAGGTCACGGTATTCAGACATTTGAAGAATCACTGTGGCATTCGTGCAACCCGGTATTTGTTACAATGGGTCTTAGAATGGGACCTACAAGATTTTATAAATACTTTAAAGCTTTCGGATATGCTGAAAAGACAGGAATCGATCTTCCCGGAGAAAAAATGGGCCTCTGGTTTGAACGTTTCAATCAGGTAGAGCTTGCAGTATCTGCCTTCGGTCAGACGTTCACGGTTACACCCATACAGCACGTGGCTGCTGTGGCAACCGTAGCGAACGGAGGATATCTTGGAACTCCTCACGTTATGAAGGCGACTATCGACGAAGACGGAAATATTCTCTCCACTTATGACAACAGCACAAAAAGACAGGTTATATCGGAAGAGACCAGTCGCGAGATAGTGTCATATATGGAAAGCGGTGTAAATAGCGGCGGTTCGGCAAGAAACGCATACGTTAAGGGATATAAAGTAGCGGCAAAGACAGGTACTACGGTTAAAACAGCACTCCGTACGCAAACAGGAGAAACGAAATACATAAGCTCCTGCGTGGCTTTTGCTCCTGCAGATGACCCGAAGGTTGTAGTAATGGTACTGGTTGACGAGCCTGTGGGTTCGTATTACGGCGGTACGGTTGCCGCACCTGTAGTATCAAGAATACTGGCGGAAACGCTTCCTTATCTTGGTGTTGAACCCGAATACGATGAGGATGAATTGGAGACGGTTGCTTACAACGTAGAAAGCTACGTTAACAACACAGTAAGCGATGCGCAGGCTAAACTGTTGAAGGCGGATTACAATTACAAGGTTATAGGCAGCGGACTTACCGTTATAAGACAGGTACCAAAGGCGGGAGATGCTCTTGCAAAGGGAGGAACGGTAGTTCTTTATACCGATGACGTAACGTCAGGAAAGACGCTTGTACCAAACGTTGTGGGTATGACGGCATCTGCTGCAAACAAAACGATAGTGGATGCAGGCTTGAATATTACTATTGTCGGAACAAGCCCCGATCACCTGGATGGAGCAATTGCAGTTACACAGTCGGTTGAAGCGAATACAACTGTGGATAAGGGAACAATAGTAACAGTAGATTTCAGAAACTATTCAAATATTACTGATTAGGAGAAGATTATGGAGCTTAACAAGGTACTTCAAGGTATCGACGTCAAGAAGATCAACGCAGACTTGTCTGCGGATATTACAGGAGTAACACAGAACAGCAAAAAAATCCAAAAAGGCTGTATCTTCGTAGCATTGAAGGGAGCGAGATTTGACGGAAACGAGTTTATACCGTCGGCGCTTGAAATGGGTGCTGCGTGCATTGTAACAGATACTGAACCGAGCAAGGATATACCCTACATTCTCGTGGAGTCTCCCAGAAAGGCTCTGTCACTGTTACTGTCCAACTTTTATGATAGGCCTCAGGACAGCTTTAAGTTCTCCGTTGGCATAACAGGTACTAACGGAAAGACCTCAACCACTATGATGCTCAAAAATATCTTTGAAGCTGCCGGATATAAGGTTGGTTTGATTGGAACGATGAAGTACCTTATAGGTAACGAAGAGTACAACAGTGAATCTGAAGGCAATCTTCTCACCACTCCCGATTCGGAAAACTTTTGGTCACTTCTGGCACTTATGCGTGATAAAGGGGCAGACGTGCTGATTATGGAGGTTTCCTCCCACGCTCTTGCTCTTGACAAGATTTACGGTATGCACTTCTCCTGTGGAGTGTTTACCAATCTTACAAGAGACCACCTTGATTTCCACAAGAGTTTCGATAATTATCTGGAAGCAAAAGCAAAGCTGTTCTCTATGTGTGACGTGGGAATTCTGAACAGTGACGACGAGGCGTGCGATAAGATAAAACAGCTTGCAAAATGTCCGGTGAAAACGTATTCAATAGACTCTATAGAAAGCGACTTTACAGCAAAGAACACCAAGCTCAAGGGCGCTATAGGAATAGAGTATGAGCTTTTAACACAAGGACTTATTTTCAGAGTCAGAGTTGATATACCCGGCAAATTCACTGTGTACAATTCTCTTGCGGCGGCCTCCGCGGCATTGACTGTGGGTTTGGGCTGTGATACAATAATAAGAGGTTTCAAAAGCACTTATCGAATAGAGGGAAGAATAGACAGAGTTGATATAGATGCACCATACAGCGTTATAATTGATTTTGCCCATACTCCCGATGCTATGGAAAACGTTATAAATACCGTCAAAGGCTTTGTCGAGGGGCGAATAATTACGCTGTTTGGCTGTGGAGGAGACCGAGATAAAACCAAGCGTCCCATTATGGGTAAGCTTGCTACGGATATGTCTGACTTTGTAATAGTGACCTCTGATAACTCCAGAAGCGAGAAAGCGGAAGATATAATCAAGGATATCCTTGCCGGCATAGATAAAGACAACTACTCTGTGGAGAAGGATCGCCGCAAAGCAATTCATCAGGCGATGGATATGGCACAAAGCGGTGACGTTGTCTTATGTCTTGGTAAGGGACACGAGGAATATGAGATAGACCAATTCGGAAAGCATCATTTTTCCGAACGTGAAATAGTTAAAGAGTACTACAGCGAGGTTAAAAAATGACAGAACTGAGCGCTAAACAGATATCGGAAATAGTAGGCGGTCAGCTTTACGGTGACGGTAGTGTTATGGTTTCGTCGGTTTGTACCGACAGCAGAAAAGCAGAAAAAAGAGACTTGTTTGTTGCACTTAAGGGCGAACGCTTCGACGGTAACGACTATCTTTCGGAGCTGGACGGCAGGGTAGGGGCGGCGATAGCTCAGCGTACAGCACAGGTGTCCTATCCCATAATACTTGTTAAGGATTCTTTGGCGGCACTTACGGCACTGTCCGAGTATTACGCCAAGAAAATAATCTCACCCGATATAACAGTATCACTTACAGGCAGTGTGGGAAAAACCACTACAAAGGAAATGGTGTCATCCGTCCTGTCATCAACCTATAAAACAGCATACACAAAAGGCAATTTCAACAACCACATAGGAGTGCCGCTGACACTCCTTTCTGTAGAAAAAGACGACAGGGCTCTTGTGTGTGAAATGGGAATGAACCACAAGGGAGAGCTTGAGCATTTAGCCGGACTTGTTGATTCGGACGTGGCTTTGATTACTAACATCGGGCATTCGCACATAGAAAATCTTGGAAGCCGAGAGGGAATCAGAGACGCAAAGCTTGAAATACTCACAGGCTTAAAAAAGAGCGGTACTATTATAATAAACGGAGACGAGCCTCTTCTTGACAATCTTCCCTTTGAAGGCAGAGTGATAAGGGTTGGGCTTACCGATAAATGCGATGTTTGGGCAGACGGTATAGAAATGGGCGAGAACAGTGTGGAATATACTCTCCATTCCTTTGGAAAGGTTTCAAAAATTACTCTTCCATGCACAGGCAGACATAACGTTGTAAATTCGCTGTTTGCCATAGCTGTAGGACAGCTTGCAGGTATAGGTGATGACCGTATACAAGAAGGACTTTTGAATTACACGTCCGTAGGCTTGAGACAGAATATTTATTTTAAAAACGGAATCAGAGTAATTGCGGATTGCTATAACGCAGGAATCGAATCTATGACGGCATCTCTTCGTTTGCTATCCGAGTTAAAATGCGACGGTAGGCGGGTAGCCGTACTGTCGGATATGCTTGAGCTTGGTGAAATATCCGAACAAGCACACAGAGGTGTTGGCGTGACGGTTGCGGAATGCAATACGGATATGCTGTTTACTGTAGGAAATGCCGCTTCATATATCTATGAGGAAGCAATTTCGCGCGGTACAAACAGCAAACATTTTGATACCAAGCAACAGCTTGCCAAAGAGCTTCGCAGCTTTCTTGAAGAAGGAGACACTGTTCTCTTTAAGGCAAGTAATTCTATGAAACTTGAAGAAGTAATAAACCTGGCAGATTTAGAAAAATAAAATATCGGAGAATGACAATGACAGTTGGTATGATTTTTGCAATATCTCTTGCAGTGAGCTTAGTCTTGACACTTGCTCTTGAAAAAAAGTTTATTCCGTTTTTAATGCGTATAAAAATGGGACAGGTAATACTTGATATAGGACCTCGTTGGCACAAATCCAAGGAAGGCACACCTACAATGGGTGGTATTTTCTTTATTGTCGCCATTACTTTAGTTACTCTGGTTTTCGGGGCATACCATGCACTGTCCGACGGAGATTGGTCTGTTCTTATCACGTTGGGTATGATGACTTTGTTTGGGGTTATCGGATTTATTGATGATTATACCAAGTTTGTAAAAAAGCAGAATGCAGGACTTAGCGCCGGACAAAAGCTTATATTGCAATTTGTCGTAGCGACTGCGTATATTGGCTTGATGGCGTATTTCGGATATATCAATACGGCTCTAAAGCTTCCCTTCACAGATGCAGTTCTTGAGTTGGGTGTGTTTTATTACATATTGAGTGTTATTTTTATAGCGTTTACCGTCAACAGTGTTAATCTTACAGACGGAATTGACGGGTTGGCAGGAAGCGTTACTCTTGTTATTACTGTTTTGTTTTCTGCTCTTTCCATTGCCAACGGAAATATGGCACTTTCCTCACTGGTTGGAGCGGTAGCGGGCGGCTTGATAGGATTTTTGTATTACAACATCAACCCCGCAAGAATATTTATGGGTGACACAGGCTCACTGTATCTCGGCGGATTTGTTGTGGGTTTGGCTTACATTTTCGATTGCCCTCTCATTATTTTTATTTCGGGGCTTTGGTATATCATTGAATCTGTTTCGGTAATGATACAGGTATTTTCATTTAAAGTCTTTCACAAACGTGTATTTAAGATGACTCCTATACACCATCATTTTGAAATGATTGGTTGGTCGGAGCATAAAATAGTAAGAATCTTTTCAGCTTTTACTGCACTTATGTGCGTTTTAGCATATTTTGCATTCAGATGATTTTCGGAGGTGATGGTATTGCCGGTATCTAAAACTGCACAGCGCAGAACGGCTGTTAGAACATCTGAACAACCTCGCTCACAGGACATCATAAGAGTCAAGGCAGGGATAGACCGTCCCTTTTTGATAATAGTTTTGCTTTTGGTTGCCATCGGCACGGTTATGGTCTTTTCTTCAAGCTATGCATATGCCAAATCCGTTTACAAGGACAGTTATTATTTTGCTTTTGACCAGATTAAATGGGTTGCCATAGGAACGGCGGCAATGCTCTTTGTTGCCTACGTTTTCGATTATCTGATAATACGAAAGCTGCAGATGCCGTTCTTTGTAATATGTATGCTGGCAATGGCGTTGGTTCCGTTTTTCGGACATGAAGTAAACGAGGCGACAAGATGGTTTAAGCTGGGACCGCTCACCGTACAGCCTTCGGAATTTGCAAAGCTTGCGATAATACTCTTTTTCTCAGAGCATATAAGCTCGGGTAAAAATGCGGGAAAGCACTATCTGGTACAGATGCTGCCCTATCTTATGGTTGGCGGATATATGGCGGTCACACTGGCGTTAGAGCCCCATATTTCATGTATTGTTATTGTAGCCTGTCTCATTCTTTTACTTATGTATTTTGGCGACGTGCCTATGAAGCAGCTCATTGGCTTGGGCGCGATTGCCGTGGCGGCTATAGCTGCTATAATACTTATGTCCGGACACGGTATGGCACGACTGCAGGTATGGTTTCATCCCGAAAACTATCCGCAAAACGGTGGATGGCAACCCCTTCAATCCCTGCTTGCTATCGGCTCGGGCGGTTTCTGGGGAGTCGGACTTGGACAGAGTACGCAAAAGCATTTGTATCTGCCCGAACCGCAGAACGATTACATATTTGCCATTTTGTGTGAAGAAATGGGATTTGTCTTCGCTGTAATCGTTATAGGACTTTTTATAGCTCTCGTCTGGCGAGGAATGTACATAGCAAAAAAAGCACCCAGTATATACGCTTCACTGGTTGTTATCGGCATAGTATCTCAGGTGGCTATACAGGCATTGCTGAATATTGCCGTTGTTACAAATACGTTACCGAGTACAGGTATTTCGTTACCGTTTTTTAGCTACGGAGGTACGTCGCTTATAACTCTTATGGCTGAAATGGGTATAGTTTTAAATATATCAAAATATTCTTACACGCCGAAAGGATAGTACTTATGAAAATACTACTCTCTGGCGGAGGGACGGCAGGGCATATAAACCCTGCCCTCGCTATCGCCGCTAAAATAAAAAAAGAATGTCCCGATGCGGTTATCGCCTTTGTGGGAACACCTAAGGGAATGGAAAATAAGCTTGTGGCAAGAGCGGGATATCCTATATATCACGTGGACGTCAGAGGCTTTGCCCGTAGCTTTGCTCCAAAGAATATAATAAAAAACGTAGGAACTGCAATAATGGCAGTGACGTCTCCCATAAAAGCTAAAAAGATTATAAAGGAGTTCAAGCCCGACGCAGTTATAGGTACGGGAGGTTACGTTAGCTGGCCTGTGCTTAAGGCGGCGGCTTCCCTGGGAGTTCCAACTCTTATTCACGAGCAGAATGCCGTTATCGGCGTAACAACAAATATGCTTTCAAAAATAGTGGACAGGGTAATGATAAGCTTTGAGGAATCCCGTCAGGAGCTTGAATGCAATAAAGATAAAATAGTTCTTGTAGGTAATCCGACAAATCCCGATATCTTCAGTGTGTCAAAAGAAAAGGAAAGAGAAAAGCTTGGTATAGGTGATACTCCGTACCTGTTGTCATACGGCGGAAGCTTGGGTGCAAAGGTAATAAACAACAATATATTCGATATAGTGGAGAGCGGTAGATTCAAGGACAGAATACGTCACACACACGGAGTTGGTTCTTATGAGTGGGGAGTAAGGAAGGACGAAATAGAAAAAAGAGGCTTAAACAATACGGAAGGTATTGAGCTGGCAGAGTATATATACGATATGCCGTCAAAGATGTCGGCTGCCGATCTGGTTATTGCAAGAGCAGGTGCCATAACATTGGCAGAGCTGGCTATTTTGGGTAAGCCCGCAATACTTATTCCTTCGCCTAACGTAACTAATAATCACCAGTACAAAAACGCTAAAGTCGTCAGCGATGCGGGCGGAGCTGTACTGATTGAAGAAAAAGACTTGACACCGACTGTACTTTCGGATAAAATAGAAGAGCTCCTGTTTAATAATGATAGGCTTTGCGAAATGTCCAAGTGCATGAAGAAGCTTGCCATAACCGATTCCGAGGATAAGATTTACAGGGAGATAATAACACTTCTGGAGAATAAACGATGACCGACGGTAAGAAGCTTACTGAGATTCAGGAAAGCGCAAAACGCAAAGTTAAAACGCAAAAGCGGTTCAGTATATTTTTTATAATTATAATTGCCGTGTTCTTTTTGGTTCTCGCTTTTGAAAATCTGTTCAATATAAAGGACGTGAGAGTGGAAGGTATTTCGCCTGCCGTTCCTTATACAACAGATGATGTCAGCGAATTTTTGGACATTAAGCCGGGAACTAACCTTATCACGTATGATACGCGAAAGGCAAAGCGCTCACTTCTTTATGAATTTCCATACATAGAAAAGCTGGAGATCAAAAAACGTTTTCCTTCAACCCTGGAGGTACTGATAACGGAAAACAAGGGAACCCTTTACATAAATCTCGGAGAGGACGTATTTATTTTATCCTCTGAGGGAAGGGTATTGGAAACGACAAACGATCCTTTTTATGACGGAAAGAGCAGAACAAAGTTAATTGCCGACGGCGTAAAAAGATGCGTGTGCGGTGAGGACATTGTGTTTGATAAATATGAAATCGGTGAAATACTGACCTCAATAACGTCACAACTTGATAGCTTTGGTATCAGTGACAAGATAACACAGCTTGATATAACGGACAAATTTGATATAAGAATGAAGTATGACAACCGTTTTGAAATCAAATTCGGCACTTTCGAAGACGCAGAGAAGAAGGTCAAGCTGTTTTCAAATATGATATCCAACAAAATATGGGAGGACACAACGGGAATAATAGATATTTCCGACGGTTCCGAGGCGTTGGTGAAATTTACAGGAAATGTGGCTAATTAGTAAATTTGTATAAAAATAAAGTTTTTTTCAAAAAAAACTTGCAAAACTCAGAAAAATATATTACAATGTATAGTACGATGATAAAGTGTAATAATTAGGAGGATAATAAAATGCCTTTAGAAATGGAAAATATGGAGAGCCTTGTAAATATTAAGGTTATCGGTGTTGGCGGCGGCGGAAATAACACTGTCAACAGAATGATCAAGGCAGGAACAACCGGTATTGACTTCATTGCAATCAATACAGACCAGCAGGCGCTCAGACGTTCAAGTGCGCCTACAAAGCTTATAATAGGTGAAAAGCTTACTAAGGGAAGAGGAGCAGGTGCTAACCCCGAGGTAGGAAAGAAAGCAGCAGAAGAATCTCTTGACGAGATCAACAAGATTATCGAAGGCGCTGATATGGTATTCGTTACAACAGGTATGGGTGGCGGTACAGGTACCGGTGCATCTCCCATTGTTGCTAAGGCTGCAAGAAGCCGCGGTATACTTACTGTCGGCGTAGTAACAAAGCCCTTCGCGTTTGAAGGTATCAGACGTATGGAGCAGGCTGAAGCAGGTATCAAGGAGCTCAGCGAATACGTTGATGCACTTCTTGTTATCCCCAACGAAAGACTTAAGATGGTTTCTGAAACAAGAATCACTCTTGCTAACGCATTTGAAATTGCAGACAGCGTTCTTTGCAGAGGTGTTCAGAGTATTTCAGAGCTTATCAACGTTGACGGTGTACTTAACCTTGACTTTGCAGACGTTACCGCAATTATGTCCAACGCAGGACTTGCTCATATGGGCGTAGGTAGCGGAAAGGGTAAGGATAAGGCAGAGATTGCTGCACGTACAGCTATCTCCAGTCCTCTTCTTGAGACAACTATTGCAGGTGCAAAGGGTATTATATTCAACGTTACAGCATCTCCCGATATCGGACTTGATGAAATCGATCACGCAGCTAATATGATCAGAGCTGAAGCTAACCCCGATGCAAACCTTATTTGGGGTGCTACTTTCGACGATACATTGGAAGACGAGATCAAGATCACTGTTATTGCAACAGGTTTTGATTCAGGAAATAAGGAAACTGCTGCTGAAAGCAAGGAAGAAGAGTCCGAGGACAGTGCTTCAAAGTCTGACTTTGGTACAGATATGGATGATCTTATCCGTATGCTCAGCGGAAACAAGTAAAAAAAATAAACAAATTTGTAATAACCACTTGATTTTATTTGAGACTTGTGTTATAATTGCGAATGTTGATGAAAAACGGATGCCGTTTTGCAAAACGGCTTCATGGTAGGAGGTGTCTGCGAAATGGCAAAATGTGAAATCTGCGGTAAGAGCGTAACTTTCGGTTTGAAGGTTTCTCACTCTAACAGAAAGACAAATCGCACTTGGAAGCCCAATATCAGAAAGGTAAAGGCAGTTGTAAACGGCACTCATAAGAGTATGTATGTTTGCTCCCGTTGCCTCCGTTCTGACCTTGTAACAAGAGCGTAAAACAAAAAAAGTAAGAGTCGTTCGTTGAACGGCTCTATTTTTTTGCTATATAGGAAATTCCTCGATTATTACGACATTGCCGTTAGGTATTATTTGGACAATGTCAGCATTATGATAGGCGAGCTTTGCCTACGGAGGCTCTCCGTCTTATTACGGAAAATATCTAAGGAATTACAACCTCGCCGTTAGGTATTATTTGGATAAGGTCAGCGTTATGATAGGCGAGCTTTGCCTACGGAGGCTCTCCGTCTTATTATGGAAAATATCTAAGGAATTACAACCTCGCCGTTAGGTATTATTTGGACAATGTCAGCATTATGATAGGCGAGCTTTGCCTACGGAGGTTCTCCGTTTTCTAGTTTGACTTGATGTTTCACAATACTTGACAAAGGGATATGGTGATTGGTTGACTTTCCTTATTTGTGCAATATGTACAAAGTGAACTGTTTGAAAATAAATGTGACTAATTGCCTTTTTTTGCATTTTTTCTATTGAAAAATAGAAACTTATATGATAAAATATACCTAATATCTACAATGGAGGATTAGAGATGATAAATGTAGCTATACTTGGCTTCGGTGTTGTTGGCTCCGGTGTTGGTGAAGTTATTATGATGAATAATGAAAAAATTGCCAACAGCATCGGCGACAGCATTGCAGTGAAATATATTTTTGATAAACGAGAGTTCCCAAATACACCTTGGCAGAATCTTGTTGTTCATGATATTGACGTTATTATGAATGACCCTGAGGTAAATGTTGTTGTGGAATGTATGGGTGGTGCTCATCCTGCATACGATTTTTCTCTTGAAGCTTTGAAAAAAGGCAAGAGCGTCATTACGTCAAACAAAGAAGTTGTGGCAAAGTTTGGACATGAGCTCCTTGCTACTGCACGTGAGAACGGTGTAGGATACTTGTTTGAGGCTAGCGTGGGAGGTGGAACTCCCGTTATCAGACCGCTTGTAAAGTGTCTTGCGGCAAATGAGATTGATTCGGTTTGCGGTATTCTTAACGGTACTACCAACTACATACTTACTATGATGAATAAGTATTCCGAAAGCTTTGAATCGGCTCTTGCAGCTGCACAGGAAAAGGGATATGCTGAGCGTGACCCTTCGGACGATATTAATGGTATAGATACTTGCCGAAAGATTTGTATTCTTGCAGATATTGCGTTTGGTTACGGAATGGATTCCACTTCTGTTTACGCTGAAGGAATTACTGCGATAAGAAATAAAGACGTTGCGCTTGCAGAAAAGCTTGACTGTTCAATCAAGCTTCTTGGAAGAGCTAAAAAGGTGGGGGACAGACTCAGCGTTATGGTTGCTCCATTTATAGTTTCAAGAGAGCGTGTAATAGCAGGTATTGACGATGTATTCAATGCTGTAGCTGTAAACGGTAACGCAGTAGGCGAAGTGACACTTTGCGGTAGGGGTGCAGGTATGCTACCCACAGCTTCCGCAATGGTTGCAGATATAATCGACGTAGTAAATAACGGCGGATGGAATGTTTCGTGGTGCGATCCTGCCCAAACTCCCGGTGGAGTTCTTTTGACTCCCGACGAGGTAGAGGATAAGTATTACGTAGCATTTACATCAAACGATATCGGCACAGCAAAGGATACCGTTGAGTCTATGATGGATGTCAAAGTGCTTTCTGCCGATGCGTCTGAGATAGCGATAGAAACAACAAAGATGCCTTACGGAGAGCTAAAATCAAAGCTTGACGCTATGGCTGATAAGGGAGTTAAGGCTGTTTCCGTAATCAGAATATTCTAGTTGTTATAATGAGAAAAGGGATGTTAAAAACTCAAGCAGAGTTTTTAACATCCTTTTTTATATGCTAGGAAA
>JAZSDT010000132.1:0-24624 GCA_045531285.1 Eubacteriales bacterium | reverse complement strand
TCAAGAAAGGCATACACACCGTAAAGCACTCCTCGCGGAGAGCCGCCGTCTATACATATATCTTCGCCGTCGGAATAAACGCAATACTCTTCGTTTTCCAAGTTAAGCGACGGATGCTTTCTTACGTTACCTCCAACACGTATTTCGGCACCTCGCCTTTCACATTTATCCGAGTGATAGGGAATAAAGGTTTTCGTTGCCCGGTAGATATATTTTTGTAATTCGGCTGCCGCGTGTCGCACAGCTTCATGAGCATATAAATCGGTGCAAATATGGAAATACGCTCTTCCGTCTTTAATTATGGTGTATTTCATTGTTCTACCGCCTTTCTTATATTCCAATTGTTTTCTTCCAGTAGCTTTTCGGCTCTTTCTCTTTCACATCCGAGTATGTCACAGGTAATTGTTACCATTCTGTTTTTCAACTTAATATTTGATGGCTTGAGATTTATCATCATGTTTTCATATACGTTGCCCAGCTTTATCATCACTGTTGTCGATATCATATTGAGCACCATTTTATGTGCGCTTCCTGCTTTCATTCTCGTCGAGCCTGTCACTACCTCAGCTCCTGTATCGGTAATTATGGCAATTTCCGCACATTCGGCAATTTTGGCATCGTTATTCGACGTTATCGCTACAGTAAGGCAACCAGTGGCTTTTGCATATTCCAATGCTCCCAAAACGTAAGCCGCATCACCTGCTACGGATATTCCCACAACAGTGTCACAAGGTGAGAGAGATAGATCTTCAACGTCTCTTTTTCCCGTCGCGGAATTGTCTTCTTCTCCCTCGGCAGCACGAAACATACATTCCTTACCGCCGGCTATTACACCAATCACCTTATCCCGAGATATTCCGTATGTTGGAGGACATTCCACTGCGTCGAGTACTCCCAGTCTGCCTGAAGTACCTGCACCTATGTAAATGAGTCTTCCGTCTTTTGCCATACGAACTGATATTTTATCACAAGCTTTTTCAATTGAAGGCAGAGCTTTTTCTATTGATTTTACAGCATTGTAGTTTTCGTTTTGTATTACCGACAGTATTTGAGCCGTTGCCATTTTATCTACGTGCATTGTGTTCGGGTTTCTCATTTCTGTTTTCTTCATGCCTTTAACTCCTTTGCAAGCTCCAATGCTCCCATAACAGGCTTGACTTCAAGCAGTTCGACCTGCGTGGTGCCCTTTAATAATTCGTTTAATCTGCTTATGGCGTTTTTAGCAAGCCCACCGGTAATGACACATTTACACGGACTGCCAACGCGGTTTACCCCGACTTTTATCAGTCTTGTGGCTTCTGCAACGTTGCGCTCAATTATTTCCTTTGCTATAACGTCGCCCTTTTCAGCTTCTTCAAAAACAATGGGCGCATATGATGCTATTGCTTTTTTGCCGCCTATGTAAAGGCTGGATAACAGTTCGCCGTCGGAGACGTTTGGGTTGTTTATCCTATCGTATAAACTGCTATACTCTCCTGAGCCGTCAAGATATGAAAAGTAGGCGCTTAGAGCATCGCGCCCCACGTTGTATGCTGAGCCTCCGTTGTCAAACAAATATCCCCAGCCTGAAATTCTGTGCTTTTCATTTCCTTTTACAGCAAATACGCATATTCCCGTTCCCATGATTACCGTAACTCCGTTTGAACTTCCTAGTCCTGCCTTTATTATATTTTCGTTATCAGAACCGTATCGGTATGTGTAAAATCCAAGTTTATCAAAAAAAGCCTTAAAGTATTTTCCGAAATCACCTGCAACAGCACCGGCAATTCCGGCATATGCAATCACAGAGGAAAGGGGAATGCCGTAGCATATTTCATATATGGCATCCTTTAACACCTTTTCTGTCTTTTCAAAGCCTACGTCAAAGGGATTACATTGTTCGACTGTAATCTCACGAAGAATTTTACCGCTTCCGTCTGCAAGAACGAGGTCGGTCTTTGTTCCCCCTCCGTCAATACCAAGGTAATACACCGTATCGTTGTCACTCAGCAAAGTGTTTATGTCGGTTTTTAGCGCCGAGGATACCCTCATCAGCGCCTCAATGGATGGGAGACACTTCGCCTTCTCCCATTTGCTTACTGTCTTATCGGAATAACCGCTTAACTCGGCAAGCTCCTTTTGTGTCATTCCTTCTTTTATCCTTAATGCCTTGATATTCTTTGCAAAGGCTTTTTCGTAGCTCATATATTTCACCTCTGCCTTCAGTATAAATCGAGGAAATTCTATTGTCAACCGATTCTTATGCGAACAGGTATACGATATTCTCTTGATGGTAGAATTTTTCTCCTTGAGAAACAAAAAACAAGGGAATTTCCCTTGCTTTTTCGTTTTTTTATATATCAGGCATTTGAATTAAATAAAACCTCGCTGTTTTACATTGTTTGAATGTATGTAAAGCTTTGGATAGGCGAGCATTGTCGACGGCTGCTAGCCGCTTTTAAAATTCGTATTCTGTTCCCGCATCCAAAACTCTTCCTCCCGCAATATGCTCTGAGAAAAGAAGAGGATTCTCGGAATTTGATTCAAACATATCGTAGTGTGCTGGTATATTCACCTTTGCGCCTATCTTTTTGGCAGTCTCCAGCGCTTCATTCACGTTCATATTTCCAAGCCTTCCGTTTATGCAGATAAAGGTCACGTCCGGCTTGTACTTGGCAACGTTAAACAACCTTTCATCAAAAAGGGTATCACCGCTGAAGTAGAGCTTCTTGCCTTCTGCTTCCACTATTACGCCCATCGCCTCACAGGAGTGCAAAGCAAATACTGCCGTTACCTTGATATCACCAAGGGTAATGCTTTCGTTTTCGGCAAGATATCGAGCATTGTTGCGCCCAAGCTCTTTCAGCTTTTCAACACCTTCTGACGTTGTGATATAAAACTGATTTTCATCGATTTGGCTCACAGTGTCAGGATCAAGATGATCCAGATGGTTGTGTGTACATATTACAGCATCACATTTTATGCTTTGCGGCTCAATAAATATCGGCAACATTCTGGGTCTGCCCGATATTCTGTTTACGCTGTCTGACAAATATGGGTCAATAATAATTTCATTCTTTCCTGACCTTATTATATAACCGCTTTGTCCTATGGGAATAATCTTCATTGTACGCTCTTTCCTCCGTCAACATAAATACTTTGTCCTGTGATGTATCTGCCTTCTTCCGAACACAAAAGACTTACTATTCCCGCACAGTCATCCGGCATTCCGTAAAATCCTACAGGGATAGATGCAGTTACCTTCTTTGCATACTCTTCATCCGACAGAGCCTCAACGTTTCTGTCCGTATATATGACACCGGGAGCTACGTTGTTTACAGTTATGCCGTCACCTGCAAGCTGAAGGGATAGCGATTTCATCATGTTTGTCTGCGCCGCCTTTGAAGAAGAATATACCAGCATATCCGGATGCGGCTTGGCTTCCTGCACCGAACCTACGGTAATAATTCTGCCCCAGCCCTGTCTTTTCATATGATCCACAACGCCCTGAATAAGTATCAATGATGAAACAAAATTGCAGTTCAACTGTTCGTAGCATTCCTCAAGGGTGATGCTCTGCCAAGGATTTCTGTACTGGAGTGATGCGTTGAGGACAAGTACGTCAATATCACCCACGGCCTCGGTAAGAGCCTTTGTTTCGTCGGTGTTGCAAAGATTTGCTTTTACAACTTGGGCAACACCGCCGTTTTTCTCTATTTCGTTTTTTACTTCTTCGGCTTTTGCAATATTTCCCGCACAATGTATGATAACCTTGTATCCGTCGGATGCAAGTCTCTTTGCAATTGCGCTTCCTATTCCTCTGGAGGAACCAGTTACAAGTGCTGTTTTCATACTATGATTTCCCATCTGTTGTTATCGTTTTTGTGTATTTCAACGTCGAATTCGTTTCCGTCAATTTCACCCTCGTAATCACCGTAGAAGCCACGGAAATCTATATATCCGTTTTCGTCGGTAGTAAGCTCAAGGTCGGTATGCCACTCTTCGTCAAAGAGCTTTTTCAGTGCAAGAGCAGACTTTTTGGGGGTCAGGTCATGATGCCAGAGTCCTCCTCGACAGTTGTTTTCGTTCCAGTAACGGTTGTTGGTGTCAACGTAAGCATATCCGTCAACAGTGTTCCAATAAACAACGGAATCAACTGCAGGATGAGAGAACCATACGGAATACCACAGCTTGAGCATATCTGCCTGAAGCTCCTCTGCCTCATCACCGTCACCAAAGGTGGGAACGGTTACCTCGGTAAGCTCAAGGGGGAGACCAAGCTCTGCAATAACGTCAAGTCCCTTGAAGTATGCCATAGGATCATTCATCTTTAGCCAGCCAGCACTCTGGAGGTCTCTTTCATAATCCTCAGGAGTCTGGCTTGATGCACCCGCAAAGAAGTGGTTTTGCAAGCCTATCTTATCTATGTCCGCACCGTTTAAAAGAGCATTTTCAACCATCATAAAATATGTCGTTCTGTAGTCCTCTCGAGAAAGCTTCTGGATGGGGTTGGCTTCATTTATTACAAGCATCTCATCGGGAAAATACTTGCGTGCAGTTTCAAAGGACCATTCGATGATATCTCTTTCTTCGCTGAGTGCCGATTTATATGGCCAATGCTCCTCGCAAAGCACCTCGTTGATTACTTCAAATTCGAACATTCTGCCTGAATAACGCTCTGCAATCTGGCGGAAACGTTCCTCGTATTTTGCCTTTACCTCGTCAAGAGGAAGGTCGTGAAGCCACTTTGGAATAAACTTGTCATACACAAGACAATGAAGCTTGGGAAGTATTCCGTTTTCTTCGCAGTAGTCAACGCAAAGGTCGGGGGCAGGTCTGCGGTATATCTTAGGACTGTTTGCAGGGTATCGGGGGGTTCCCTCCTCGGGCTCAAGGTCGCCCCAATAGAAGGGAACTGTTGCAAGATTGAAATACTCCTTGAAAAATCTTCTGTACTCCTTATTGTATTCCTCTTTTTGAAATTCGTCAAGCATAAATATATTGGCACCGTACTTAAAATCGTGTGTTTTCTGTGTGATTTTTACTTTTTTACCGATTATTGCTTTGCCGTTATCATCGGTAAAGCGTATACGGCAGGTGCCTTTACGGTGTTTTTCAATACCGTCTGTAATGCGTGAGTCAACGTAATCCTTGTTATCATTGTAAGCCTTGAAATAAAGCTCACGTAATTCCTTGATATTCATAGTATAATCTCCCTTGTATTAAAGTTATCTTTCTATATTTGCTGCAATCAATTACAGTGCCGTCTGCGTGTCGTTGGGGTCACCGTTTCTGGCAAGGTCATATTCCTTTGACCAGTCAAGGTCACGGTATTCCTCGCCTCTGGGATCTGTCTTTATCCATTCAAGAAGCATATCAAGCATCTCTTCTGACCAAGTGTTCTTGTCGATTTGTGCAGTAGTGAACTTACCCTGACAAATCATTTCAAAACCGAAATCGTCCTTAACGTGTGTTTTTGCCGCACCTTCGACTACGTCTGCAACAAGATGAGAGGGAATAAACAGCACACCTCCGCCTGCACCGAACACAACGTCGCCCGGCAGACATACCGCACCGCCAAAGTTAGTGATATCGTTGTAGCTCTTCATAACGAATTCGCGGATGGGTGTGGGGTCGATTCCTCTATAGTATACCTGTACGTCGGGAACCTTTTTCATCTGCTCAACGTCACGGATGCCGCCCCAGATGACAGCTCCACCTGTTTTTGTGTGCTTTTGAAGAGCTGTGGTAAGATTACCTCCAAGGAAAGTGCCCTTGTATATCTTGTCGTACATATCGCATACGACTACGTCACGCTCCATAAGGTTGTCGATTACCCATTGGTTGTAATTTCCTTTTCTTCCGTCCTCGGCGCCTCTGTTGAACTGTACTTCGTGAAGGTCGGGACGTGTGGGACAGTATGCGCAGGTTACAGCTCTTCCTACCAGCTTTCTGTCATCGTTGTGAAGCGTGAGAAGGGGATTCTCGCCTCCACCCACAAACTGATGCTCATAGCCAAGCACGAATATGGGCTTCCATACCTCTTCAAGTGTCATCTTGTAAAGCGCATCAAGGTATTTGTCAGCAACCTTAGGCCTACCGTCAGGGAGACGTTCTCCTGTCCACTTGGGAGTTAGTGCTATTATATTATCTCTATCGTTAAAATGCATAATTAAATCTCCATTATAAAATTATTGTCCGTGTTTTTACTTAAATTGACAACGTGCTTCTTGCTGTTGACCGTAACCTCGTACTCACCGCAGAAGCCTCTGAATTTGGCTTTGCCGCTATCGTCCGATATAAGACTTTCGTTGGTGCACCAAACCTTGTCAAAAAGATTTTTTATAGTATGATATGCAGGCTTTGGTGACATATCAAACCTTAAAAGTCCGCCGTAATAGTAGTTTTCGCCAAGTGTCATATCTCCCTGACTTCTCTTTATTTTCTCGGGATCGGGATCGGCAACGTATGCATAGCCGTCTACCATATTCCAGTAAACGATCTGCTCAACACTCGGATGGCTGAACCATATTTTGTATAAGTGTTCAATAATTTCAGCCTGGATTGCCTCGTCCTCAGCATCCCACGAATACGCGGGGACTGTGATTTCGGTAATCTGCAAGGGCTTGCCTAAATTTGAATAAAGGTCCATATGTCTGTACAGATTTTCGGGGTTGTAATACAGCCTTGTGTAATCGTATTCATCCTCTCTGCGACAGAACATATGGTATTGCATACCGATGGCGTCAATTTTTGCTCCCTTGAGCAGATTTGCCTCGGTATAGGCGTAATACTTGTCTGTTGCACGGCATTTGTCAGCCCAGGCGCTTCGTGTATGCTCGTTGATGACAAGCTGATTGTTCGGGAAATACTTTTCGGCTAATTTAAAGCACCAAAGTACGTAATCGGGATCATCGTAAAACGCTGTGGCACCCCTATCCCATTCCATTTCGTTGGTTACTTCAATTGTGGGGATTCTTTTTGCATATCTCTCGGAAATCTCGCTGTATCGATTCTCCAACGCCTCTTTGATTTCGTCGATTGATGCATTGTACAGCCATTTAGGAAAAAAGTGTTCGTATGCCAGAGCGTGCTCGCGTGGCTCGATTCCGTGCTTTTCGCAAAATTCCATACATAAATCTATGGGCGGTCTGCGATAGAGCTTAACGCTGTCCTTGGCATATCTCGTCTTTTCCTTTTCGGGCTCGGTTGAATCCCAATAAAAGGGGAGCGTGGCTATATTACCGAAGGCGCTCATGTGTTTTTTGTACAGCTTGTTCTTTTCTTCCGTTTCAAGCTCGTCAAGCATAAACAAATTAGCGCCGTATTTGAATTCGTGCTTTATTTGGTTTACGGTTATTTGGGCATTTTTTACGGGTGTGCCTTGCTTATCCGTGACGGTAATGGTTGCATTTGCCTTTCGGTGCTTTTCTATTCCGTCATTGACTCTTTTTTCGGTTTCTTCCTTTTGCTGCTCGAATAAGTCTAAAACCCTTCTTCTTTCACTCATAATAATCAGCTCCAGATTCTGTCGTTTGAAAATTCCTTATCCCATTCGTTTGTAGGCTCGAAGTAGCCGGGGATATTGGGATTGATATGCTGACGCAGTACCTCTTCGTTCAGATCGTCAAATCCAAGACCTGGCTTTTCGGGAACCTTGATAAAGCCGTTTTCAAAAATTGGATTTTTAATTCCCGTTACCATATCTGCCCACCAGGGAACGTCTACAGAATGAAATTCCAGTGCTAATACGTTGTGCATTGCAGCAGCAGTATGCACCGCCGCAAGACAGGCTACAGGGCTTTCCGCCATATGTACCGCAGTTGCAACTCCGTGCTCGTCTGCAATATCGGCTATCTTCTTAAGCTCCAAAGCGCCTCCGCAGGTGAGAATATCAGGATGTATTACCGAAACGCCTCCTGCTTTGATCAGTGTCTCAAAGCCTTCCTTGAGGTATATATCCTCTCCTGTACATACGGGGATGGTAGTGCTGTTTCTCAGTCTTACGTATTGGTCTGTGTACATCCAGGGAACCATGTCCTCTATCCAAGCAAGGTTGTACGGCTCCATACGGCGTGCAAACCGTATACAGTCCTCTACGCATATGTGACCAAAATGGTCAACGGCAAGGGGAACGTCATAGCCAATTACTTCACGGGCTTCACGCACGTAGTTTTCAAGATAATCAAGACCCTTTTCAGTAAGGTGAATACCTGTGTGAGGATGTGCTGTCGTGACAATTGAATAGCTCTTTTGATGCTTTACCATGTCTGCCGTAACGCTTCCTCCCTGAACGTTGAGTATGTGAGAAGCGTATTTTTTCATATCTTCAATAAAGCCCAGAGGGGCATTGAGAGTACCGGGCTCGTCAAGAAGAAGACCGATACCAAGGTCCATCTTCAAAAAGGTGAAGCCCATATCCATTCTCTTTTTGAGCGCCAGTCCCATTTCGTGACCGCCGTGCTTGCCCTCTACGTCTGTATCACAGTAAACTCTTACTTCGTCACGGAATTTACCTCCAAGCATTTGATAAAGAGGTACTCCGTAAGCCTTGCCCGCAAGGTCCCAGAGAGCTATCTCGATACCCGACACACCTCCGCCTTGGCGGGAGTGACCTCCGAATTGCTTTATTTTTCGGAATATCTTGTCAACGTTACAGGGGTTCTCTCCGAGAATTCTGCTTTTGAGCATCAAGGCATATGTCTTTGAGGAAGCGTCACGTACCTCACCAAAACCGCTGATTCCCTGGTTTGTATCGATTCTCAGTATTGTGCATCTCTTTGGAGCACCGTCGATGTCCACGAATCTCATATCCGTGATTTTTAAATCTGTTGGATTTGAACAGTAATTCATAAATACTCCTTGACTTTAATAACTTAATGATTTATTATAATAATATAACTTTTATTTCGATTTTTCCACAACAATATTATGAAATTTGCAAACTATATTACGATTGGAGAAAATAATGTCCAGAACTATCGGAGAGCTTCTTCTGGAAAACGGTGCTCCGCTTTTAAAAATGTGGACCATAGATGTTGACCTGAAGCAACGCCCGTATGTGAAGCACTCTCATACAAGGTTTGAAATAACTGTGGTCAACGGGGGAAGGGGAGTATATACCACCGAAAGTGCCGTCTATCCAATGGAGAAAGGGGATGTTTTTGTATTTTCATCAAATGAAATACATTGTATCACCGAAACAGACGGCTCACTGTCCATTACGAATCTTCACTTCGAGCCACGCTATCTTTCGGATGATTTTTCAAACAGTTATGTTAATTTCTGCTTTTACCATTCGCCCGAATTTTCAAACCGCATCTCATCGGACAAGGCGGAAACACTTCGCTTTCATCATAACACAATAAAAGAAGAACTTCTCGGCGGAGAAAGTAACTATTCCGTTGCGGTGAAGGCTCATCTTGATTTAATGCTCATTGACCTTTTAAGAAATCATTCATATCTTTCGCTAGCCGACAAAAAGAACTCCTCACAGGATATTTTGAAAGTTTGCAATTTTATAGATAAGCACCTCGACGAGGAGCTGACATTGAAAGGTCTTTCTAATGTCGCAGGACTTAGTCCCAATTACTTTTCTCACATTTTCAAGGAGATGAACGGTATATCTCTTTGGGACTATATAACCGTAAAGCGAATCGAGAGGGCGGTGCACCTTATCCGCACGTCGGACAGAGGGACAACAATGCTTGATATCGCACTTCTTTGCGGATTCAATAACACAGTGAATTTCAATAAGGCTTTTAAAAAATATAAAGGAATTACACCGAGCGAGTTCAAACGATGTCCCGATATACTATCCCATTGAAAAGGAAGACAAATAATGTTTGAAATGAATTTAGAAAAACAAATAAACGAAGAAAAGCTCCTTGGATTCGGATTTGTGAAAAATGAAGATTCTTTTGTTTATGTAAGAAGGATTCCCGAAATACAAATGACAGCAAGAGTTGAAATTTCACAGGGTAGACTTATGACAAAGCTTACGGACGATTTCAGCGGTGAGGAGTATGTTCTTCATATAGTACCGTCTGCTCTCGGAAGCTTTGTGGGACTTGTGAGGGAAAGGCACGAAAAGCTCCTTGATGATATATTTGAAAATTGCTTTGGCAGAGATACGTTTGCCGAAAAGCAATCAAAGGAACTGATAAAATATGTGAGTGAAAAATACTCAGATGCGCTTGAATATCTTTGGGAGGATACTCCCGATAATGCCATATGGCGGAGGCAGGACAATAAAAAATGGTATGCCGCACTTCTCACGGTGTCAAGGTCAAAGCTTGGACTTCAAGGAGACAAAAAGGCAGAAATTATAAACCTTAAAGCTACGCCCGAGAGGGTTGCCGAGTTTCTTTCAATTTCGGGAATCTTCCCCGCCTACCATATGAATAAAAAGCATTGGTATACCGTCATTCTTGACGGCACATTAAAAACAGAATTTATATGCTCACTTATTGACGAAAGTTATTTGTGTGTAAAGAAAAAATGAAGGCGTGAACCCAATGTCATTAATTTAAGCTAATACCAATTAAAATAAGGGGCGAATCCACGGATTCGTCCCTTTACACATTTATGACTATTTCGTTTCGCTTGAATTTCGCAGAACCGCCAGCACAGAATCCGCATAAAAGCGTATCCCTTCACCATACGGATGCACGCCGTCTTCAAAACCGCCATTCTTCGGTGTTCGCAGAAGCACAGAGCGATCACATTTACTGCTCTCATAAAACAGATCAACCATCGGCAAATTATGTGCCTGCGCTATACTGCGGATGACCTCACAATACCGCGCAAGCTGACCATTCGCACCACCTGCTGTTGCATACCATTCTTTGGGATGGCGTGTGAAGTAATATTCCTCAATTACATTATTCGGAGTCATCAGAATCGGCATCGCACCGATTTCACGCACTTGCGTCACCATTTCGGTGAGATTTGCGGCAAACTGCGTCTCGCTCACCTTTGTTTTGCCAGACTCGTCGATGATAACATGATCGTTCATGCCAAAGCAAATGAGCACAATATTCGGCTCAAATGGCAGCACATCCATAGCCATTCGGGGCAATGCATTCGTTGTCGTCTGTCCACCGATGCCACAACTTTTCACCTCGGCATCCAATTCTTCGGAAAGAATGTCCGTCCAGTTTTTCTGCCCTTCACGCAGAGCACTGCCTGCCGTCAGACTGTCGCCGAAAGCAGCTATTTTCAGACGCGTCATTGCTCCATCTCCTTATATTTTTTACAAAGCAGAGGATCACCGCGTTTTGCCATAATCTCACGCACCTTTGCACCGTCAAGATCTCGAATCGGCATCGCACCTTCGACTGCCAATCGAGCCGCAATACCTGCGGCTTCACCCATATAGTGGCAGGAATGCTGAATGCGAGTGGTGGACTGTGCGAAGAAATCCGTTCCTGCGCACCGTCCGGCACACAGAACATTATCCACGTTGACGGGGATGAGACTGCGGAGCGGAATTTCATAATAACGTTCACCCATTGGTGTGTTGGAATCGTAGCTTCTCGTTCCCATGCCGTAATTCTTCTCGCCATGCGCGTCCAGTGGATAATTGCTCACCGCAATTCCGTCACGGAACTTGCGGAAAGAGTGAACATCCTCACTGGTCAGTATGTATTCAGCCTTGATTCGACGAGAGTCGCGGATGCCGAGAATGGGGGAAATCTGTGTGACGAATGCGTTTTCAAATCCCTCCACGCATTCCTTGCAGAACCGTGCCAGCTTCATTACAGCCTGCTTTCCTTCAATTTGCTGACGGCTCATATATGTGGGATTGATGACATTCACAGTGCGCCCAAGCTCGGGGCAGTTGAATGCAAGGCAATTAGGCTTACCCGGAACAGGAAACGTCTGAAAATGGTAGATATCCTCCTCACGAAGATATCCCTCATTGTATTTCTGTCGCATGAAAGCATCGCGTCCACCGTCACTTTTTGCAAGTTTTTTCATGAACGCCTCGTATCTCGGAATATCCACCTGCGCCATTTCGAAGCGCAGAGAAATGTTCTGATTTACGCCCTCATTGTTGCCACTGAATGTGGGTACACCTGCCATTACGCAAAGATCTGCATCACCTGTGCAGTCGATAAATACCGTCGCGGCGATTACCGAAAGACCATCTTTGTTATATACAATTGCGTGGGTGACAGTGTCACCTTCCTTGATCAAGTCAACAAGCGTGGTATGGAACAGCACATTTCCTCCGTATTTTGTGAGAAGCTGCTCCAGTGCTACGGTCATGCGGATAGGATTGAAGCAGATGCAATGAGGCTCATCTTCGTGATCACCTGTGGCATCGAGGTATTCACCGGTAGCATCCAGCAGTGCGGCAAGCTCACCTCTCAGAGCAGTGGGACGGTTTAGTCTGCGTAACGGAAAATTCTCGATATGGTTGGGCATAACAGGAGAAACCAGTCCTGCCGTTGAGGTTCCGCCAAGTCCGCCTCCTTGCTCAATTACAAGGACTGACAGCCCTTCCATAGCAGCGGAGATAGCCGCGATGGCACCGGCAGTTCCGCCACCTGCTACGATCACATCATAGGTTCCGACGAGGGGGAGATTTTTCGTCGGGAATGGTATAGTTGTATTCATCTTTTTTCACCTTCTATTGATTTTACCCGTAGGGTATGCTATAATTATAACATAAGCATACGGGTGCGTATAGAATGAAAACACGATATAATAGAACATATCAAAGATGATACAGGGAGAATTCCATGCAAAAGAAGCAGTACAGTGACAGCCATCTATATACGATTTCCGTCCGTCCGGGCGGTCTTCAAGTGATTCCGGAGGAGCTTGACCGTGTCAAAAAATCTTCCACCTACCGCATCCTGTGCGTGCTTGGCGGAGAATGTCAGTTGTTTTTGTCGGGAAAATCCTATCACCTGCAGAAAAATGACATCTGTTATTTGTGCCCGGGCGATATCTACCGCACAACACCAATCCATATGATGAAGGTGCTTAACATTTATTTTTCCTTTGATTGTGATGATGTACAAAAGCTTGCGGATGTTGCGGACATTGACCACAGCTCGGTTGTGCAACGGTATAATGTTACCGATATGGTGTTGCTGGATGACCCGTTTGTACTGAAAAACTGCGCAGAGGGCACAGCACTTGCGGAGCGGATGTGTGAGCTTGCGAAGCATCCCGAAATCATACAGAAAAAGCAACAGAATGTCCTTTTAGAAATGCTGATACTTGAGATGATGCGTCATCACGAGCGACTTGAATCCGACAATCGGGACAACAAACAGGCTCGTCTGCTTGCTGAGATTACTAACTTCATCAACGGCTGTATCTGTGAAAAGCTAACCTGCCGTATGGTAGCAGAGCATTTCGGTTACCATCCGAATTATCTGAATGCGCTGGTCAATGAGGCGGCAGGAATGTCCCTCAGACATCTGATTATAGAGCAGAAGATCAAATGCGCAACAGACGATCTGTTGAATACCGACAAGCCTATTGCGGAAATTGCGCAGGATTATGCCTTCTGCGACAGCAGTCACTTCGATCGGTGCTACTACCGTGTGACGGGGCTTCTGCCCACAGAGGTACGAAGGGCATCACGTGGGAATAATAAAGAAATTAAATGAGCAGGGGAGCTAAGTGATGAATCTGTGGATTCGTCTGCTCTCTTATTGACGAAAGCTTTTTGTGTGTAAAGAAAAAATGAAGGCGTGAACCTTCATTTTTTTATTGTCTTTATAAGCCTGAAAACCTGCTCTGCAGTATCTCTTAAATTTGCGTACGCACTGTCCTCGTCAAGTGCTTCTTCAAGGGACACCACACTTCTTAAAATCGGGAAAAATGCATCAATTCCATGCTCGTTGCAAGCTATCGCATCCTTTGTCACGCACCCCGAGAAGGCAATGACGGGAATTCCGTATTTCTTTGCGATTTTAGCCACACCTATGGGTGCTTTTCCCATAACCGTCTGTGAGTCGAGTCTGCCCTCACCCGTTATAACAAAATCCGCATCCTTTATGTGATTTTCGATACCCGTTTCACGGAGTATCATTTCAATTCCCTTTTGAAGATTTCCGCCAAGATAGGTCATAAAGGCGTAGCCAAGTCCTCCTGCCGCACCGGCTCCCGCTGCGTTTTTGTCTCCGTCCGAAAGCTCGGCATATCGTGAAAGCCAGGCGTCCATCTCGGATATTATTTGGGCGGTTGCTCCCTTTTGAGGACCGTACACCGCAGAACACCCCAACTCTCCGCAAAGGGGATTGGTGACGTCGCAGGCTACGTTGAAGGTGCATTCAGCAAGCTCGGCAACAGCACCGCTTTTGTCAATGCTGTTCAGGTCTCTCAATCCCTCACCGCACATACGGATGGGATTTTTATTTTTGTCAAGAAACTTAAATCCAAGTGCACTGAGCATACCTGTACCGCCATCGTTTGTGGCACTTCCTCCAATACCTATGATAAAGTTACGGCAACCGTGCTCGATGGCGTCCTTTATCATTTCTCCCACTCCGAAGGTAGTGGTATACAGAGGATTTCTTTTTTTCTCGGGCACAAGAGTAATTCCCGATGCTGATGCCATTTCTATAATGGCAGTGCTGTTTACAATTCCGTAAGCGGCTGTAACCGATTCTCCCAGCGGACCTGTGACGCGAATGCTTCGCTTCGTACCTCCAAGGCCCTCACTGAGAGCATCCACTGTTCCTTCACCTCCGTCGGCAATGGGACATACCACTGTTTTTGCAGTGGGGAATACTTTTTTTATACCGTCGCTTACGGCTCTGCCCGCTTCTACCGATGACAGACTGCCCTTAAACGAATCTATTGCAATAACAATTTTCATTTGCTGCTCACCTCAGGATAAAGTATATCAAATTTAAGTAAAATGTCAATGGTTTCGCTTGACTTTTGATTATATAAATAGTAAAATGAATTCGAAAAGAAATATTGGAGGATAAAACTATGCATCGTTATTCTATTATGGCGTTCAACACAAAGCATGTTGAAGAAATATGTCAGGATATAAAGAACCAGTATGAAATGGGAGCCGCCGACCTTGCGCTCTTTATGTTCAAGCTTGTTCCCGAAGGAGATCCTATTATTCCAAAGGCTGAACAGCAGGTAGAAAAATATATTATTTTCCGTGACCGTCTTGCTCAGATGGGACTTAAGTGCGGAGCTCTCGTTCAGTGCTCTATTGGACACGGCTACAAGCTTTCGGCATACCCTCCTTTTCAGCAGAATATAGGACTTAAGGACAATGAAAAGAAATACGTTACCTGTCCTTATGATAAGGGCTTCCAGGACTACATACGTCACAGCCTCAAGGTTATTGCAGAGGCAAGACCCGAGGTTATAATGATAGATGATGACTTCCGCCTTATACAGAGATCGTGGCTCGGATGCGCTTGCCCTCTGCATATGAAAGCTATCGAAGAGCTCAACGGTTCACCGCTCACAAGAGAAAGAATATTGGAAGCCGTATGGGGCAACAGTGCCGAGGACAAGAGAATAACTGATATATTCGTAAAGACTCAGATTGATTCTCTTCTTGAATCTGCACGTGCAATGAGAGAGGGTATCGACCTTGTTGATAAGAAGATGCAGGGCATTTACTGTACCTGCGGAATTTCCGCAGAGGGTGCGGCTGAAATTGCAAACATCCTTGCAGGAGAGGGTAACCCTGTAATAGTAAGAGTAAATAACGGTAACTATTCTCCTATGGGTGCAAGATATCTGACAGTAGCATATCAGCGTGCGGCAATCGAAGTGACCGTAATGCGTTCACAGGGCAAGGTGGACTACTTCCTTGCAGAGACAGATACCTGTCCTCAGAATCGCTACAGCACGGGTGCACAGTCGCTTCACTCACACTACACAGGAACTATTCTTGAGGGCATCAGTGGAGCAAAGCATTGGATAACAAGACTCGGAGAGTTTGAACCAAATGCCGGCAAGGCATACCGTAAGCTCCTTGGAAAGTACACAAAATTCTATGATAAGCTGGCAGAAATCGTTCCATCGCTTAAATGGCACGGATGCCGTGCCCCCCTTTCAACCGTTCCCGATTACTGTTTTAAGGGATACGAAAACTCAAGTGCTCTCAACGATTGGGTTAAATGTGTTCTTGAGCGTCTTGGCCTTCCCGTGTATTATTCGGCAGAGCACGGCGGTGCGGCTTTTCTTGAAAGAAACGGTACGGAAAACTTTACGGATGACGAAATGAAGGAAATGCTTTCCGGAACGCTCTTTCTTGACGGTTTTGCGGCAAAGAATCTTCAGGACAGAGGACTTGGCGAGTACCTTGGCGTTGAGATCCGTGAATGGAACGGTGCAACAAGATCCATTGAGCTTGTCGGTGAAGAGAAGAAGCGTGTGGGCAACCAAGTTGGCGGCATGGAGCTTGTTCCATTTGAAGGAGCAAGAATTGAATCTATGGTATGCAACATCCCCGACGGTAAGACAGACGTACCTCTTTTCCCGGGCAGTGTGCTTTATAAAAACTCTCTTGGAGGCACGGTTATTACCTTCTCAGGCTCTGCAAAGGCTAACTTTGTATACACCGAGGCATTCTCGTTCCTGTGCGAATCAAGAAAAGCACAGTTCATAAGACTTCTTCGTGAAACAGGCAATCTGCCAATTTACTACCCCGATGATGCCGAGGTATATCTCAAGGCAGCAGATGCTCCCAACGGTGAGACCTTTGTTGCTTTCTTCAATATCGGATTCGACCCCATAGAGAATATTACTCTCGTGTCAGAAAAGCCTGTTACAAAGATAGAGAAGCTTACCCCCAACGGTGAAAGAGAAGAGGTTTCGTTCAAGCTTGTAGACGGTACTCTTGAACTTGACTGTCCTGCATATACACTCGATCCCGTAATACTGTTTTTGAAGTAATTTAAGTGTCCTCTGTTGCGGCAGAGGACATTTTACTTTTATTGAATTTTTATATTGCAAAAATTACCCGGGTATGCTAAAATTGATATAGCAAATCAAAGGAGTGACAGGATGTATAACATTTTGCATTTGAGGTATGCCTTGGAAATAGAGAGCACAGGCTCTATTTCAAAAGCTGCAAAGAATCTTTATATGACTCAGCCGCAGCTGAGCCGCGCCTTAAAGGAGCTTGAGGACAGTGTAGGATGCGCACTTTTTAACCGAACGTCAAAAGGTGTTATTGCTACGGATAAAGGGGCAGATTTTCTTAATGGGGCAAAGTCTGTTCTTGCTAAGCTTGAAGAAATGGAAATGGCACTTAAGCCCTCGGTCGTAGGTAAGCAAGACTTTCTTGTGTCCGTTCCTCGTGCAGGATGCTATTCCTACGCATTTGACGATTTTCTCAGATGTATCGATTTCGGTATAACGATGAACCTTACGTACAGAGAAACCAATGCAATCAGGGCTATAAAAAACGTTTGCGACAGTGTAAACGATATTGCTTTTATCCGTTTCAGAACAGAGCACGAGACCTATTTCCTTCGTGAGATAGAGGACAGAGGACTTGCTTATGAGCCCATTCACACAGCTCCCTACGTATTGCTCACCTCAAAGGACAGCCCGATTGCAAATATAAAAAATATTACATCACACAGTCTTGAACAGTATTGCGAGATAATAGAGGGTGACTATATTGTTCCTTATCTTCCCATCGCCGAGGTCAGAAGCACTCTTGAGTTTAACGCAAACAGAAAAACCATTGCCGTATTTGACCGTGATACACGTACAAGAATTTTACGTTCCTGTCCCGAAACCTACGTGTTCACGTCTCCTGTTTCCAAGACTCATATAGAAAAGAATCATTTAGTGGAGCGCTATTGTGATATACCCGATAATTCATACTGTGATTTGATGATATTTCGTAGGTCGTATAAATTGAATCATTACGACAGAGAATTTGCACAAAAAGTAAAAGAAAACCTGCATTAATGCAGATTTCCTTATGCAGACGTTAACTGAAACGCATACTGTTTCCGTAGGAAAAACAGTTAGCACACGTGATATGATAAGAAAGGTTGTGGAATAATATGAAATTTGATAAGATTTTTTCATCAAACGGTGTTTTTGCAAAAGGCAAGCCTATACTTATTTACGGAGAAGGAGAGGGGAGCGGCGAGGTTGAATTTGCAGGTAACGTTAACCACGTTGTTTGCGAAAACGGAAGATGGCAGACACAGTTTCCGCCAATGACCTACGGCGGACCGCATACTTTAAAGCTGACGTTTGCAAATGAGACGACAACACTGGAAAACATCTACGTGGGTGAAGTGTATCTTCTTTCAGGACAGTCGAATATTGAACTAAAGCTTAAGGACACCAATACCTCCAAGGAGCTTTATAAGTCAAATGAAATGTTGCGGTGCTTTTTTGTTGATAAAATAACATCAAACGGACTTTTTTCACCCGATGACGGATGGGTAGGTGCTAATGAGGATACCGTGTACGACTGGAGTGCTATAGGTTACCTTGCCGGACTTGAAATATGTGAAAAGAAGAATATTGCAGTAGGTGTAATAAATTGTAATCAAGGAGCTTCTATAATCGAAAGCTGGGTGCCGGCAGGTATGTTTGAAAGCATTGGAATCAATATTCCCATAGAGGAAAAGGCTGTAGGTCACAGAATGCCCGAGTATCAAAAATGGAATACGTTCGGTGCATTGTACGAAAAACAACTTCGTCAAGTGTTTCCGTATCAACTCAGCGGTGTTATCTGGTATCAGGGGGAATCGGATGCCGTAGGACGTGAGACTGAGGTGTATCACCTTGAGCTTGAGGCACTTATAAACAAATGGCGAGAGGATTTTGGGGACGCAGACCTTCCGTTTTACGTTATTCAGCTCCATGACCATTTCACAGATGATTGGTACAGAGATAACGATGGGTGGAGAAGAGTTCAAGTAGCACAGTTGAAGATACAGACTATGACTCATAACGTAAAGACCGTCATTTCAAGGGACGTGTGTGAGACAGAAGATATTCACCCTCAAACAAAAACCGTACTTTCAAAGAGGATAGCGGATGCGATAATGAATTGAGCGGTCATAACAGGGTCTCTCCAAAAAGCTTTGAACGAGTTGACACATGAGTGATTTTGTGGCAAAATGAATATATTGAATCAGAAATAAAGTATTGTCATGATATTCTTGACATACACATGTCTGCTTTTGTTTTACCGAAGAAAAAATACTATCAATGGAAAGAGTAACCATATTAAAACAGCAAGAGGTTTTTTTAGTTCCTCTTGCTGTTTTCTTGTATTTATGCTAAATATTAACCAATATTTCCATAGCTTCCAGATATCCCGCAAATCCCTTACCCTTGACGGTGGCTACACAAGCCTGTCTTATATAAGATATCTTTCTGAACTCGTCTCTTGTGTCAGGATCTGAGATGTGTACCTCAACAGTAGGAATGCCAACAGCCTTAACGGCATCAAGTATAGCCACACTGGTATGAGTATATGCCGCCGGATTTATAACGATACCGTCAATCTTTTTGTAAGCTTCCTGAATTCTGTCAACCAATGCACCTTCGTGATTGGATTGAAAAAACTCCACTTCAACTCCAAGCTCCAAGGCTTTTTCCTTTATCATTTTTTCAAGGTCACAAAGTGTTCCTTTGCCATATATCTCAGGCTCTCTGATGCCCAGCATATTTATGTTAGGTCCGTTAATTACAAGAATTTTCACAAAAGTCCCTCCAAATTCTTTCAGCTGTTTCTTTTGCGTCGGGAGATACGTTGATTACAGCATCTCTGAAACGCTCATACATTGGTAAGCGTTGCCTGTACTTTGCTTCCTGGTCGGCATTTTGCGACAAGGGTCTGCCATCTCTGGATAGCGTGGAAATGTCTCTTTCCAAATGATAGACTCTCCCACCTCTCTTTATGGGCAGATAATTTGATTCCGTTTTGACAGCACCGCCGCCTGTAATTATGATTCTTCCAAAGCCTTCGCAAGCTTTCCTTACAGCCTCGCTCTCGTACTGCCTGAAAAGCGGCTCGCCACCTTTTTCAAATATTTCAGGAATGGACATTCCAACGGTCTTTACAATTTCATCATCAGTGTCAATAAGCTCCTTACCCGACATTTCAGCCAGCAGTTTTCCTGCAGTGCTTTTTCCCGAACCGGGCATACCGACAAGTACAATATTACGTGTATTGCCTGCGATAATTTTCATTATTCGCTTTATTTCACCCTCGTCGATGCGCTCTTTCTTGAAAAGCTCCTCAGCACGTCTTGCCTGTGCTACAAGCATCGACAGACCGTTAGAATAAGGAATGCCTTTTTCTTCGGCTTGAATAAGCAAATTTGTTCTGAAGGGGTTATAAATAAGGTCGAGGACTCCTTGGCATTTTGGGAAGGCATCCAGATCAACTATCTGTCCGTCGGGTTCGGGATACATTCCAACCGGTGTGGCGTTTACAAGTACTTGTGCATCTGCGTGTTTTGCAAGATTTTCGTAATTGTCCTCACCGCTTCGTGATACGGTAACGATCTCCCTTGCACCCGCAACCTTTGCGGCACGTCTTACTGCAAGCTGTGCACCTCCGCCACCAAAGATGACAACCTTTTTACCACACATTTCTATGTTTGCGTTTTTTGCCATCCAAAGAAAACCGTCGGCGTCTGTGTTATGACCTTCAAGTTTTCCGTTTTTGGTAATTATTGTGTTAACACAGCCTATTTCTTTTGCATCCTCCGATATAGTATCGAGATATGGAAGCACTTCCTTCTTGTAAGGGATAGTCACATTCATCCCTTGGATTTCGTGCTCCTTGAAAAAATTGCCTATCTCTTCGGGCTCAAGCTCCGTATGGCAGTAATCTTCACATCCCATTTCAACGTGTATCATACGCGAATAGCTATGTGAAAGATGTCTGCCTATCAATCCGTAATACTTCATACTACAGGATAGTTTCCGAGGAATGTGAAGCTGTCACAGGTGCGTTCCAGCTCCTCGAGCATGGGAAGGACACCGCTGTCTCTTACCGATGCGTCAAGTTCAATATAGAAGATAAATTCAAAGTTTCTGCCTGTTACGGGACAGCTTTCAAGCTTCAGCATATTCACACCGTGAGACGAGAACATATTAAGAATGTCACCCAGTGCACCGGGCTTGTTGGGAGTGGCGAGAATAAGGCTGATTCTGTTTGCACCGGCATATATAGACAAGTCTTTTTCTATAAGAATAAATTTGGTGTAGTTGTTGTCACTGTCCTGTATATCATCACGCAGTGTCACAAGTCCGTATAACTCACGGCAATCGTGACTTGCTATAGCCGCAATGCTTCCGTCTGATTCAGAAACGTCCTTTGCCGCCATTGCCGTATTGGGACAGGGCTCTATTTTTACGTTTGTACCAAAGCTTGCAAGGAAGCGTTGACACTGTCCTATAGCTTGCTCGTGTGAGCGTATTACCTTGATATCAGAAAGCTGTGTCCCAGGCTTTACAAGAAGCTCATGGCGGATATTAAGAGAGGTAGAACGCACGATATGAAAATGCTTCTTCTGTAAAAGCTCGTAAACCTTTCTTACTGAACCGTGAGTGTTGTTTTCGATGGGTAAAACACCGAACTGAGAAAATCCCGATTCAACGGCATCAAATACAGCTTCAAAGGTCTTTACGAACATAATGTCGCCTCTGGGCAATAGCTTATCTGCGGCTATTTGGGAATTTGCACCCTCAACACCCTGACACGCTACAGTACCGAGCTTTGGAAATACTTTCTCGGCAGGCAACAGAGCTTTTTCTATCTCTGCCTTTATTTTAGTGTCCCCCGACAGTATCTCTCTTTGCGATGCCTTGGACAGCTCCATCAGCTTGACAAACAGCTGATAGGCATATTCCTCACGGTCGCCTGCCTTTTCTTTTACGTCGCGGAGTATTTCACGTTCTCTTTCCTTATTCAAGATAGGAAGTCCGTGCTCCATTTTGTATCGAATGACCTCTTCGGATAAATCCATTCTTTCAAGGAACAGTTCGAGTATTTTATTGTTTACTTCGTCTATTCTTCCTCTGATTTCTTTTATATCCATACTATCCTCCAATGAGCATATCAAGCATTACTATTGCGGTTACAGCTTCAACTACAGGCACAGCCCTTTGCGCAATACAAGGGTCGTGACGCCCTTTTACTACCAGCTTTGCTGCTTCGTTTTTTGAAAGGCTCACAGTATCCTGCTCCTTTGCTATTGACGGGGTAGGTTTTACTGCAACTCGTACAACGATTGGTGCACCGTTGGTAATGCCTCCCAAAATTCCGCCTGCATTGTTGGTAGCGGTTTTTATTGTGCCGTTTTCGATGACGTAAGGGTCGTTGTTTTCAGAGCCTCTCAGTTTAGCTGCCTCAAAGCCTCGTCCGAATTCCACTCCTTTTATTGCGGGGATTCCGAAAAGTGCCGAAGCAAGTCGATTTTCAACACCGTCAAACATAGGCTCTCCGATTCCTGCAGGGACGCCTATTGCCATACATTCGATAATACCGCCAACAGAGTCGAGTTCGTTTGAAGCTTCAATAATGGCATTTTTCATCTTTTCGCCTGCATTGTCGTCTATGACGGGGAAATCCTTTTTTGCTATTTCGTCAAAAAGAGAGCTTGTATCAGTTACGGCAAACGGTGTATCCTTTATGTTTGCAACTGAATCAAGGTGCGCTCCCACGAAAATTCCTTTTCTTGCAAGTATTTGCTTTGCAATACCTCCCGCAATGCAAAGAGGAGCTGTGAGTCTGCCTGAAAAATGACCGCCGCCGCGCATGTCTGCGTTGCCTTGCCATTTTACGTAGGCAGTGTAATCTGCGTGTCCTGGTCTTGGCTTGTCAAGTATTTCCGCATAATCAACGGAACGCTTGTCGCCGTTTTCGATTATTGCACACAGCGGCATTCCGCATGTCATGCCGTCCTGTATTCCCGATAGGAACTTTGGTATATCGGCTTCACTTCTTTTTGTGGAAAAAGCATTTTTACCGCCTCTGCGGCGTTCCATAAATTCCTGTAACTCATTGAAATCGATTAATTCTCCCGCAGGCAAACCGTTTATGACAACGCCTATTGCCTCGCCGTGAGACTGCCCGAATACAGACACCTTTAACTTGTTTCCGAATTCAGATGACATAGCACTTACCTCCAAGCTTTTTGTAATCCTCGAAAAATGAGGGATATGACTTTGCTACGGCTTCTGCTCCGTTTATTACAACGTCGCTCTTGCAAAAGGTTGCCGCCAAAGCCGCGGCCATTACTATTCTGTGGTCTCCTGCACCGTCAACCTCTCCGCCTTGCAGCGTACAGCCGATAACCTCCATACCGTCATCAAGCTCTGTTACATTGCCTCCAAGGGAACGTATGAGCTTTGCGGTTGTTTCTATTCTGTCGCTTTCTTTCATTCTCAGTCTTGCACCGTTTACAAATTTTGTTTTACCTTCGGCTTTTGTTGCAAGAACAGCAAGGGTAGGGAAGGTGTCGGGTATTTCCGATATATCTATTTCACATCCCGAAAGCTTCGACGTATCAACCGTTATACCGCTTTCCGTCGATATTCTTCCTCCTAACGCCCGGAATACGTCCAATATATTCTTATCCCCTTGAGGTGAGGCTGTGTCAAGGCCGGTTACTGTAGCACCGGATGCCAGAAAATATGAGGCATTGGACCAGTCTCCGTCAACCTCTAAGGTTTCGGGAGAAACGTATTTCTGACTTCCTTTTACAAAATAGGAGTTATCTCTTTTTTTTATTTCAATACCAAAGCGCTTCAATGCCCAAAGAGTAATGTCTATGTACGCCGATGATTCAAGTTTGGTAGTCAGCCTTATTTCCGAGTCTCCTTCAAGTAACGGAAGTGCAAACAAAAGACCCGTTATATATTGCGAGCTGACGTTTCCCGGTAATTCAAAAATACCGCTATGCAGTTTGCCTGTTTTTGTGAAGGGCAGCTTGTTTGCCGAAAATACCGCTCCGTTGGCTTTGAGTGCGTCAAGAAGCTCCGAAATGGGTCTGTCGGGTAATCTGCCGTGTCCTACAAAAGAAACTTCATCACAAAGCACAGATGCTACAGGGACCATAAATCGAAAGGTCGAGCCGCTTTCTGAGCAGTCAAGCGTCACACAGTTTGTTGCGTTGCCGTTTTTGATGCTCAAACGGTTACCTTCTTTTGTGACGTTGGCACCAAGCATTTTTATGCAGTCTATTGTGGTGTCTATATCAACCGAGCTGGAGGGTAGATATATTTCGGTTGTGCTCTTTGACAAAAGTGAGGCAATCAGCAATCTGTGTGCATCCGATTTAGACGGAATTGCCGATATAGTACCTGACAGTTTAGAAGGAACTATTCTGATTTTCATCGGTCGTTACCCCTTTTAAAGACGTTTTGCACCTGGTCCATCAGGCACTTTTCTATAAAGCAATCGCCAATTCCGCGTATCTTTATAATGCTAATGGAGTTTCCGTGTC
Source organism: Eubacteriales bacterium (assembly GCA_045531285.1). Taxonomy (GTDB): domain Bacteria; phylum Bacillota; class Clostridia; order Oscillospirales; family SIG627; genus RGIG6353. Next base: position 199 of record JAZSDT010000132.1, on the reverse strand, counting down.
TCTTTTTGTCAAAGAAGGCTGTGTCTGCCAGCTCCTTGGACGAATACAGTGCCGACGTAGGAAGTGCGTTCTTTTCCAACACTGCAAGGATTCTGTTTTTTAACGCTTCTTCAATTAAGCCTTCTGCGCAAGCCGAGCGTGTTATGATACCAAGCCCCATTGCTACAGCGTGACCATGAGGAATAGAGTAACCGCTAAG
>JAZSDT010000094.1:0-9213 GCA_045531285.1 Eubacteriales bacterium | reverse complement strand
AATTTCATTTTCTTCGCGGGTTGCTCGGACTGCTGTACTTTTAAGTACGCGACGCCTTGATTCCTTAAAAATTTCGTGCAATACTTTGTCAACTGCAAACAGGTCTTCGTCAACTTACCAAAGTAAGTTTTCCTCCACCTGCTCTTGTTTCCTCGTCTTGCGCTAAATTTTGTCGGAATCGGGAAAAACTGTTTTTTGACAAAAGACGTAATTTGGAGGGGTAAACCGAAAATGAAATAGTTTATTATTTTATAACGTAGCTCCACCCAAAATATACTACTTAATTTCAGGCTCCTTGAAGGTAGGCACCATTTCGTGCAACGCTCCTCTTATATCTGCGCTGTCATCCGATGCAACCTGCCACAGCTTTTCAAGGGAAGCAAAGAACTTATCCTCGTCAAGAGTGATTGGCTGACCGATGTAGATAAGAGAGTTCTCGGTTCTTTGAAGACCTTCCTCGTCCATGAGAAGCTCCTCGTAAAGCTTTTCGCCGGGGCGCAATCCCGTAAACTTAATGTCTATATCGGCATAAGGCTCAAAGCCCGAAAGACGAATCATATTTTCTGCAAGGTCAAGAATCTTTACGGGGTCTCCCATATCCAGCACGAATATCTCTCCGCCCTTGGCAGATGCGCCTGCGGTAAGCACGAGTGACACTGCTTCGGGAATGGTCATAAAGTAACGGATAATGTCGGGATGGGTAACCGTAACGGGACCGCCTGCCTCTATCTGCTTTTCAAACAGAGGAATAACGCTTCCGTTTGAGCCCAGTACGTTTCCAAATCTTACGGCAACGTATTCTGTGTTACTCTTTTTATTATATGTCTGAATTATCATTTCGCACAGTCTTTTTGTAGTGCCCATGATATTCGTGGGGTTAACCGCCTTATCTGTAGATATCATAACAAAGCGCTTTGTTCCGTACTTATCTGCCGCGCGAACGGTATTCAAGGTACCGAAAACGTTGTTCTTAACAGCCTCGTGAGGAGAATCCTCCATGAGAGGCACGTGCTTATGCGCCGCCGCATGATATACTATCTCGGGACGGTAGGTTTCAAAAACAGAGTTAAGTCTCTCCTCGTCTCTCACAGAGCCGATAAGTGCAAGTACGTTCAATGCAGGGTAATTGCGCTTAAGCTCGTTGAGAATATCGTAGGTGCTGTTTTCGTATATGTCAAATATAATAAGCTGCTTGGGATTGTGTCCTGCTATCTGACGGCAAAGCTCACTGCCTATAGAACCGCCTCCGCCTGTAACCATAACGGTTTTGTTTTCAACGTAGCCAAGTATCTTGTTTACGTCAATCTTTATCATTTCTCTGCCAAGCAGGTCGGAAATATTTACTTTTCTGATCTTTGATACAAGATCTCCGCTGTCAAGAGCTTCGTCAATGCCGGGCATGGTACGAACGTCACAGCCCGTCTGTGAGCAGAGCTTGAGTATCTCGCGTCTTTGCTCCTTTGATGCCGAGGGAATTGCAAAGAAAATGGTCTTGACTCCCTTTGCCTTTGCAACCTCAACAATCCTCTCCCTTCCGCCGACAACGGGAATGCCGCGGATAAGGTTGCCTCGGATATCCGGGTTATCGTCTATCACCGCTACGGGTGTACACATAGAAAATTTTGCGTCAAAAAGTATCTCTCTCAAAAGCATTTCGGCAGCAGAGCCGGCACCCACAACCATAGTGTTGCCGTAATTGGTTATCTCTCCCGACTCACGAAGAGCCTCTTCTTTTTCTGCCTTATGGAGCTGCTTTGTAAAGTGTCTTACCACCATTCTGAATACTACGGACATGCCTACAGCGGCAAGCACGGCACAGGCAGCCTCGACAAAGCTGAACAGCTGTTCTCCGCTGAATATAAGCATAACGGCAAGCAAGGAAGCAACAACACCGCAAAAAATTGTGACGGATATTCTTACAACCTCGCGGAAGCCTGCAACTCTCCATACGATTCTGTATGCTCCAAACAAAATCACAGCCACAGGAATACAAACCAAGCTGACAGGCAAGAAAAATGCCGTGTGAACAGGTATCTCGGCTATATTGAAATTATGAGAAAGTAACAGTGCCGACAGTAAAGCTATATTCGCCAAAATAGTATCAATCAGCATCAATACCGCTTTACGCAAATAAAAATTCCTGCTGTAACGTATCATAATAAACTCCAAATTCAATATGTTTTTGACGTCTTGTTGTTTTGTTTGCACAACTCCGCCATGTTACTTATAATATAATATCACTCAAAACAGATTTTGTCAAGGAAAGCCCGATTTTATTTTTTAAAAAGCGGTCAGCGACCGCCGGCAAATCTCGCCTACCGTAACCGTTGGGTATACCCCTACAACGTTAAACGGCGAAGGCATAATAATTGAGAAATTTCCCATAAAGTAAAACAGCGGTCCGCTATTGGTAGAGCTTTGCAAGTCCGCCCTCGGCGGTTTCACGGTATATCTTCGACATATCCTTACCTGTCTCATACATTGTCTGAATCACCAGGTCGAAGGATATTTTTCTCGTATCCGACAGGAAGTTTGCAAGGTTTACCGCCTGTATAGCACGCATAGCACCCACCGCGTTACGTTCGATACAGGGAATCTGAACAAGCCCTCTGATAGGGTCGCAGGTCAGACCGAGATGGTGCTCCATTGCAACCTCGGCGGCATACTCTATTTGTTCAAGGTCCATTTCAAAAAGCTCGGCAAGAGCGGCGGCAGCCATTGAACAGGCAGAGCCTATTTCCGCCTGACAGCCACACTCCGCACCCGAAATGGAAGCATTGGTTTTGATAAGGTTTCCAAAAAGTCCGGCTACGGCAAGAGCACGGCATATATCCCTGTCGGAAAAGCCTCTCTTTATCTGCTGATAGCGAAGCACTGCAGGGAGAAGTCCTGACGCACCGCAGGTAGGAGCGGTAACCACCACACCGCCCGATGCGTTTTCCTCACTTACTGCATAGGCAAAGGAGCAAACTATTCTGTTTTCCTTTGTTTCGGAGCTTTCGTCAATGTGTCCTCTCTTGTGGAGTGTCTTGGCTTTTCTGTGCACCTCAAGACCGCCCGGCAACACACCGTCGGTTGCAAGTCCTCGCTCTATACTGTCCTTCATGGTCTGCCATATTTGGCTGAGCCAATCCCAGATATCCTCCCCTTCTATTTCTTGCACATAGTCGGGAATGCGCATATTTTTTTCTTTAAGATATTCGGCGATCTCATCAAAGGAATAATGTGGATAGATAGGTGTATCGGCTCCGTCGGGTCTGCCCTCCACCTCTATTGCACCGCCTCCTGTACTGAATACACGCCACTTGTCAATCACCTCACCGTTTTTAAGGGCAAGGAGGTCCATTGTGTTGGGATGTGCAATATCAACGGTGAGATAGTCCAGCTCGAGTGCCAAAGGCTTTGATGCAAAGGCTTCCTTTATAACGTGCTCCGTGCCGTGTCCGTAGCCTGTTTTGGCAAGTGAGCCGTAGAGTATGACCTTGAAGCCGTCGGCATCGGGATGGGAATCAAGAAAGAGCTTTGATGCACGGGAGGGAGCGATTGTATGAGAGCTTGACGGGCCCGGTCCTACACGGTACAGCTCTCTGAGACTTGGCATTGCCCCTCTCTTCTTTTCCGCGGCAATTACAGATTGCGGTTTAGTGGCAATAAGTTCGTCAAGGGGTACCTTGAATATCCTCGACAGCGCATAGCAGGCATCGAGGCTGGGACGTGACAGTCCGCATTCCCACTTGGACACAGCTCTGTCGCTGACGCCTATAAGGGCACCAAGCTGTTTTTGGTTTATTTTTGCTTCCTTACGAAGCTTTACAAGTCTTTGTGAAAAAGTTTCGTTCATATTTTCTACCTACTTCCCTTTTTAATTGCATTTAATTCAACCTTGCTTTTTTCGAGGGAATGCTTTTTATGATTTTATCAAAAAAGCAGCCTCGCCGTTTTGCTCTGTTGGCTATTGTTAGTGTTGCGATAGGCGAGCTTTGCCCGCGGATGCTATGCTATTTGTTTATCAAAAAGCTTTTGTATCAACCTCGCCGTTTTGCTTTGTTTGAGTGTATGCACAACGTTGCGATAGGCGAGATTTGCCAGCGGAGGCTCTCCGCTTTGATTGTATCATGATATGCCTCCACTTTCAAGGCAGAGCACATCTCTAAATTATCAACCGTAGGTTGATTATATAATAAACTAAGAAAAAAAGCAACAGTTTTGAAAATATACTTGCATTTTCCGTTAAAACAGGATAAAATAGTGGTAGCACCACAAGCAATGCTCACCTATCCAAAACTTTTAAGTATAACACTACAAAGAAGTTAATTTGACGTAAATTCACCGTAAAAAGTATATATGAAGGAGTTATTATGAAAAAGCTGTTAGTATCACTGGTTCTTATTTTTGCAATATTTCTCGTTGCCTGCGGAGAGGATACCGAATGGACTGTAAGCGATTATTCACCCTCTGCAAAGGCAGAAGAGCTTCAAGGGGTTGCAGCTCTTACAAACACCATCGTCTACACAGCCGACGTCAATCCCATTGACGATTATTTCGACTACTATATAGGAGATGCTTCATTGCTTGAGGGCATTACAGACTACGTTTACCTGACCTCAGCCGAGACCTCTGTTGCCGAAGCCGGAATATTCAAGGTAAAGGACAAGGAAACAGCCGATGCACTTCTTCAGGCCTTTGACACAAGAGCCGAAAACCTTGCGGCAACCTATGAAAACTATTCACCCGAGGACACGGCAATAGCACAGAATATGACAAAGGGCTCCTTTGACGACGTAGTATGGTTTGTTGCCTCTTCGGACAACGACAGTGCAAAGGCAATAATAGAAAAATGACAGACCTTAGCGCAACACCGGTCTCCGCCATAAAAGGAGTAGGTGCAAAGACAGCTCAAGCACTTATAAAGGCAGGTATAAATACCTGCCTTGACTTGTTGCGCCTATACCCAAGAATATACGAAGACAGGACACCTCGGTATCTTATCGAAGATGCTCCTCTTGACGTTAAGGTTGCCTTGATAATGAGAGTCACCACCTCACCCAGAATAGGCTACACTCCCACAGGCAAGCGTATAGTACGCTTCTCGGCAAGACAGCGTGAAAATTCACCTGCCGTACAGATAGCATTCTTCAATCAGACCTATCTTGCCAACGCCTTCCACGTAGGAAGCGACTACCGTTTTTACGGCAAGATATCAAAGGGAAATAGCGGATATTTTATGTTTTCGCCCTCCTTTGAGCCTGTTGAAGCCATGAGTGCCGACACAATACCGATTTACTCCCCTCAGGGAGGTCTTTCGTCGGGAAGGATAGCCAAGCTGATAAAAACGCTGTTAAATACCATACTTCCATCGGACATTGCAGATACGCTTCCCGAATCGGTAAGGCGTGAAAATATGCTTATGCCCCTTGGAAAAGCACTTTTTGAAATACACTGTCCCACAGACAGCCTTGTGCTTGAAAGAGCAAAGGAGCGACTTATTTTCGACGAGCTGTTTGAATTTTCTCTTGCAGCCGAAAGAATGAGGAGACGGGAGGACACAGAAATTGCGCCGTCTATGGAAAAGGTAGATATATCACCGTTTATAAAGGCACTTCCCTTCCCCTTGACAAGCGCACAAAAACGTTCGCTGTCCGAAATAGAAAAGGACCTGACCTCAACCGTACAGCCCCACCGTGCCATGCGCCGTCTGTTGCAGGGTGACGTAGGCTCGGGAAAAACAGCCGTTGCGGCAGGTGCTATATACATAGCTATGAAAAACGGCGGAAAGGCGTACCTTATGGCGCCTACCGAAATACTTGCCTGTCAGCACTACGAAACGCTCAAGGCTTTGTTTGAACCACTGGGCTTCAGGGTACTGCTTCTCACAGGCTCAACACCCGCAAAAGAAAGGCGCAGTATCCGTGAATGGCTTCAGCTTCACGAACCGCTTTTACTGGTTGGAACACACGCTCTTTTCGAGGAAGATACCGTTCCATATAATCTGACGCTTGTTATAACCGATGAGCAGCATCGCTTCGGAGTGAATCAGCGTGAAAAGCTTTTGTCGAAAGCCACTGTCCGCAACAATATGGTAATGTCTGCCACACCTATTCCAAGAACTCTTGCAATGTTCCTTTATGCAGGGCTTGACGTATCCATCCTGGACGAGCTGCCGCCGGGCAGACAGGAAATTTCCACACTTCTCATTCCTCCCTCAAAGAGAGAGCGCATGTACGGATTTATTGAAAATGAAATAGAAAACGGACATCAGGCATATATTATTTGTCCGCTGGTAGAGGAAAGCGAAGAAGACTCTCTTGAAAGAGAGGTTTCGGGCAAGGGAACACTTACCTCTGCAACCGAAATGGCGGAGGGACTGAAAAAACGCTTTGAAAAATACTCCGTCGGCTTGCTTCACGGAAAAATGAAGGCTTCCGACAAAAATGCCGTAATGGACGGCTTTGCCAAAGGAGACGTAAAGATACTTGTATCCACCACGGTAGTTGAGGTAGGAGTAAACGTACCAAATGCCACGGTTATGGCAATAGAGGATGCCGACCGTTTCGGTCTTGCACAGCTTCATCAGTTGAGAGGACGTATCGGCAGAGGAAAGGACAAGTCTTGGTGCATATTCATTACCTCGTCAAAGAGCCAAGAGGCGCTCTCGCGTCTGGAATTTATGACAAAATGTACAGACGGCTTCAAGATTGCGGAATATGACCTTGAACAGCGCGGACCCGGTGATTTCTTTGGAGAAAGGCAACACGGCGAGCTTCAGCTTCCTCTTGCCGCCACATCCACGGATACCACCTTATTCAAAAAAGCAGCCGACTCGGCAAAAAGATATCTTGAATCAGATGAAAGGAGCCAATGATGATAAAGCTCAGCAATGCCGCTCTTATGCCGGCGGTCATAGAAGAAAACGGCACCGAATACACAGCGCAAAAAAGCAGTGAAGAAAACGGAGTTGTCACCTATTCGCTGCCCTATTATTCCATAACGGACACCCTTAAGGACAGAGGAAACGGCATAACCTCTCTGGAAAGAAAAATAGCGAATATATCCCACACCGAAAGGGTATTCAAAAGCATTATTGAAGTAAATACACTTTTCGTACCCGATCAATACATAATCCCCTGTCTTATTTATAACGGAAACCGCATAGGCAAGTCAAATACCCCCAAGGGCTTGGACTATCACGGACAGCCATGGGTGTTCGCCTATGACAGAATGGGTATTCCTTCCTGCACACTGACGGAAAATAAAAACTGCGGCTTTGCTCTTTTTGCCTCGGCAAGAGATGCCGTAAGCCTTGAAAGTGCCTGCTCTCTCATAAAAAACAGCGACGGCACCTTTAAGCACCGCATATACCATCCTGTGACGGAAGCCCCCGTAAGCTACACGGGTAAGGACAGAATGACCCAGCGTTTTGACAACTATTTTACGCTGAAACCAGGTGAGTCGATAACCTTCGAGACATTTATTTTTGAATGCACTCCCGCTTGGGAAAACTACGCCACGGCAAATCTGATAGATGCGCTATACACTGTTTTTAATACCGAAAAAACTCCCGTCCTGACGTTTGATATGGTGAGGGAGCTTGGGATATCCTATATAAAATCACTTTTGTACAAATATAATGGGCACGATATGATAGTCACGCATTTTGCTCCTAACGCCTATTCGCGAATGAGCTGCGGACTTCTGTCAAACGAAGCACTTGCAGAGCTTCTTGCAAATCCCGAAAACACAAAGCTTGTGACACACGAGCGCTTTGAGTTGGGCTGGGCTGACCAGGGAATGCTCAACGCCCGTCACCTTGCATCAGAAGCCTTGAAAAAGGGTGACAGCAAGCTTCTTGACACTGCCATTGGTATTTTTGACAGCTGGATCGCCACTCAGAAGGAAAACGGTCTGCTTTATTCGCTCTTTGAAAAGAATTTCGGTGAGCCAAATCCCGAGCATCGCACGGTAGACACCTGTAATATGGGTTGGGCAATGCGAGAGACGGTTGAGATGTATACGATGCTGAAGAAAAACGGCATTGAGAAGCCCCAATATCTGACATTTGCCAAGAAGCTGGCTGACTTTTTTGTAAAGAACTACGCCGACGGATACGGCTTTGGCAAGCTTTGGAGCATTGACGGTGAATGCTTAGACACCAAGGGAAGTGTGGGAGGCTTTGTTCTTCTGGGACTTCTGTACGTTTACTCGGCAACAAAAGATACCAAGTATCTGGAATGCGCCCTAAAAGCCCACGACCTGTATTTTGAACGCGACCTTGATAAATTCGTTTGTCTTGCAGGTGCCCTGGACTGTGAATCGGTAGACAAGGAATCTGCGTACCCCTTTATAAAGTCCTCTGTTATGCTCTATGATATAACAGGAAAAGACGTCTACCTTGAGCGTGCGCAAAAGGCGGCGTACTACTTTACGTCCTGGATGTTCTTCTATGACGTTATCACTGCCACCGACAGCGACTTCAATACCTACGGCTATCACACAACGGGAGGCACGGCAATCTCAGCCGAGCACAACGCAATCGATGCCTGGGCATCCATCATTACGCCTGACCTTTGGAGACTTTACTGTCTGACGGGCAAGGAAACCTGGCTGAAAACGGCAAAGGCAATGTGGTGTAATGCAATTTTAGGCATTGCCACAGAGGATAAGCGTGAATTTCACTCTCAGATACGTCCTGTAGGAAGCCAGAACGAAGGCTTCTTCCAGTGCAGATGGACAAAGTACCGTCCCACCTGCGAGGACAGAGGACATTTTAACGATTGCCTTTCCGCTTGGTGCCCTGCATTCAGACTCTACGCAATCGAACAGCTTGAAGGAACCTCCGGCGAAGCAATTATGAAGTAGGAAGACTCAACCCATACTCAGTTTTTCTCAAAGGTACTTTTTATAAAGCGGAGAGCCTCCGCGGGCAAATCTCGCCTATCGCAACGTTGTGCATACACTCAAACAAAGCAACACGGCGAGGCTATATTAAGACAAATTATTAGTATATAAAAATAGCCCCTTTCATTTTCGTTTTACACCCCCAAATTACGTCTTTTGCCGGAAACCCCGATAGGTGGGAGTTTTGGAGGGTAAATCGTTCATCCCGAAGCCGTCGCCGTACTGGTGTACGGCAGTGCGAGGGAGGGACGAAGAAAATGAAATTTTCAAAAAAGGAAGAAAACCGAAGGTTTTCAACAATAAAAAAGGATATAACAC
>JAZSDT010000108.1:0-19014 GCA_045531285.1 Eubacteriales bacterium | reverse complement strand
AATTTCATTTTCTTCGCGGGTTGCTCGGACTGCTGTACTTTTAAGTACGCGACGCCTTGATTCCTTAAAAATTTCGTGCAATACTTTGTCAACTGCAAACAGGTCTTCGTCAACTTACCAAAGTAAGTTTTCCTCCACCTGTTCTTGTTTCCTCGTCTTGCGCAAAATTTTGTCGGAATCGGGAAAAACTGTTTTTTTTGACACGGTGTGATTTTTGAATTTTTTCGTATTTTTTCGCAATACTTAGCATTCTCTTGACTCACTCTCGTCGCTTTACGGAAAGTAAAGCTTCCTCGGTTCGCTCACTCGTGCGTCGTCTTGTGAAAAAATCCTTCAAAATTAGTTACAGGTTCACGGTGTGATTTTTGGGTGTAAACCGAAAATGAAAAGTTAATATGATTTATTACCACATCTCACGAGTCTTATGTCGTGCGAACGGATTCTGTATGAAACAAAGAGGACTTTTGGTCCTCTTTGTCAAAACTTTAGTTCTGTGAATTGATAAATGCCTTTATTTCCTGAACGCCTGCGTACTTTTCATAGCTTTCGCCGTCTGTTACAATAAGAGTGGGAGCCATTTTTAAGTCGAAGGATTTTGCGAGGTCAAGGTTTTCGTCTACGATGAGCTTTTCAACCGAAATTCCTGCTTTGTCAAGGAGAGACATTGCTATCTTACAGTTGGGGCAAGTTCTTGTAGCGAAAAGCATTACCTGCTTCTGAGCAACTGCAACGGTTGTTTTTGTCTCGGGCTCGAGCTCGAGGACCGTGCCGTCGGGAGAACCGGTTCTCTTGCATACAGAGGTTGCAAGTACGTATTCTTTTCTGTCCTTGTATTCCTTGCTCTTACCTGTGTTCCAGTTCTGTACGGGACGGTAGTAGCCTGTGATACGGCTGTAAACCTCTGTCTTTTCACCGCACTTTTCACATTCGAAATGCTCGCCTGCGATGTATCCATGGTTCTTACATACCGAATACGTGGGTGAAAGTGTATAATAGGGAAGTCTGTAGTTTTCTGCTATCTTGCGAACTATATTTGCCGCTGCCTTCCAATCGGGAAGCTTTTCACCGAGGAACGTGTGGAATACAGTACCCGATGTGTAAAGCGTCTGAAGCTCGTCCTGAATCTCAAGTGCTTCAAATACGTCGTCTGTAAAGCTTACGGGAAGGTGTGAAGAGTTGGTATAATAAGGTGTATTTTCGTCTTCGCTTGCAGTGATAATTTCGGGGTAACGTGCAAGGTCGTGCTTTGCAAGACGGTATGACGTTGATTCTGCGGGAGTTGCTTCAAGGTTGTAAAGGTCGCCGTACATTTCCTGATAGTCGGAAAGTCTCTCTCTCATGTGATTGAGGACGTCCTTTGTAAAGTTTTGTGCACCCTCGTCGGTAAGGCTCTTGCCTATCCAACGTGCGTTGAGACAAGCCTCGTTCATACCTACAAGACCGATTGTTGAGAAGTGGTTGTTGAAGGTGCCAAGATATCTCTTTGTGTAGGGGTAAAGTCCTTCGTCAAGAAGCTTTGTGATAACGCTTCTCTTTATCTTCAGCGAACGAGCGGAGATGTCCATCATCTTGTCCAGTCTCTTGTAGAATTCCTCTTCGTTTGCGGAAAGGTATGCGATTCTGGGCATATTGATAGTTACAACGCCGATAGAACCTGTGGACTCACCGCTTCCGAAGTAACCGCCCGACTTCTTTCTCAGCTCTCTGAGGTCCAGTCTGAGACGGCAGCACATAGAACGAACGTCACTGGGCTCCATATCACTGTTAACGTAGTTTGAGAAGTAGGGAGTGCCGTATTTTGAAGTCATTTCAAACAGAAGTCTGTTGTTTTCTGTTTCAGACCAGTCAAAGTCACGTGTGATTGAATATGTGGGAATAGGATACTGGAATCCTCTTCCGTTAGCGTCGCCCTCGATCATTATCTCGATGTACGCCTTGTTTACCATATCCATTTCAGCCTTACAGTCACCGTAGGTGAAGTCCATTTCCTTGCCGCCGACAATTGCCTTCTGGTCCTTAAGGTCTGCAGGAACTACCCAGTCAAGAGTGATGTTTGAGAAGGGAGCCTGTGTACCCCACCGGCTGGGAGTGTTTACGCCGTAAATAAAGGACTCAATGCACTTCTTTGCCGCATCGTAGCTGAGGTTATCAGCCTTGATGAAGGGAGCAAGGTAGGTGTCAAATGACGAGAACGCCTGTGCGCCTGCCCATTCATTCTGCATGATACCAAGGAAGTTTACCATCTGGTTACAGAGGGTAGCAAGGTGGCTTGCGGGAGCTGAGGTTATCTTGCCCGATACACCGCCAAGACCTTCTTTTATAAGCTGTCTGAGAGACCAGCCTGCACAGTAGCCTGTAAGCATTGACAGGTCGTGAAGGTGGATATCTGCGTTTCTGTGGGCATCTGCAATCTCATCGTCGTAAATTTCCGACAGCCAATAGTTTGCTGTAATTGCACCGCTATTTGAAAGAATAAGTCCGCCTACCGAATAGGTAACGGTTGAGTTTTCTTTAACTCGCCAGTCAATTTCCTTTACGTATGAATCAACAACGTCCTTGTAGTCAAGGATGGTGCTCTTCATATTACGCATTTTTTCGTGCTGACGGCGGTAAAGAATGTATGCCTTTGCTACGTCGGAGTAGCCTGCCTGAACAAGAACGTTTTCAACGCTGTCCTGAATATCCTCGACAGCAATAAGGTCGTCAACTATCTTTTCCTGAAAGTCTGCAGTTACCTTAAGTGCAAGGAAGTCTATAACGTCTTTGTTGTACTGTGTTTCCTTTGCATCGAATGCATGCTCGATGGCGTTTGCGATTTTTGCGATATTAAATTCCGTAACTTTTCCGTTTCTCTTTTTTACCTGATACATTTTCATCTTCCTTTCTTTGTAGAAAATCTCTATATATAGAAGCAGACAAGGGTCTGCCTTGTTGGTGAGCGTTAGTATAATACCATATATAGCGCCACTTGTCAAGAGGAAATTTCAATATCTTGGGTATTTTTTTAAAAAATAAAGGAAAGACACCACAAGATATAGTGGTGTCTTTTTTGCTGTAATATACAAGTGATATAAATATATGCGACTTTTTTAGGCATAATTCACAGTTTTTAATGGGAGGCAGAGAGGATTATATCTCCTCGTCGCCGTGTTTTGCCATCCATTCGAGTGCAACGTCATATGCCTCATAATCAAGGTCTGCCATAGTGTTTGTATGGAAAACAACGCCCTCTGCTTCTTTTGAAATAAGCTTTTCGCGATAGAAGTCAAGCTGCCACTTTACAGCATCTCCGGTTGCCTGCTTGTGCTCTCCAAAGTTATAGAGATAGCATCCGAACATACGGCGGTTATTGGGAGTGAGTTTTTTGAATATCTCAAATTTTTCGGGAATGAGAGGTACGTCGCATTCCTTCCAGGTCCACATTATGATACCGTTAAAGGGCTCAAGGTATTTCTGAAATTCAGCGTCGGCAGCCGCATCAAGTCCGAATTCCTGCGTGTAGAATACCATCCACATATCTATTGGATGTACTTCGTTTTCGTTGAGTCTCTTTCTGATATCCCAAAGCTTTGACGCATCGACAGGCTCGCCGCTTTCTCTTCTTTTTTTAGCCTGTCCCCAGAAATCGTCAAACACAGCCGCAGTGATATTCGGGAATTCCTTTGCTTCCTCGATTATTTGCTCTATCTTTTCAGGGTGAGCGTCTGCACCGAAGCATTCCCAGCCCACAGCCGAAAGAGTTTTGAAGGATTTGTTGTACTGTCTGCGGTTTACGGGCACTCCTACGGGTACCATAAACGTTTTGTTGATACCGAGGTAAAGACAGCCCTCCATAGGTGTCATTCTGGACTCGGCAAAATTTCCATAGTTGTCGGCATTGTTGTTGTAACGTCCTTCGGGATGTCCCCACTGCCAAAACATATCTCTGATTTTCATTGCAATCCTCCGTAAATATATTGATTTTTCGCCAATGTGAGTATATAATAATTATAATTTAAAATGTCTGTTTCAGGAATATAAAAACTGTTCAAAAAAATGGAGTTTTGGCTATGAATAAAATTACGCTTAAGGTGATATACTCGGGGCGCTACGAGGCTGACAGTACTTGGGGCGGTACCATTGTCTCTCCGACCGATTCCCGACTGTACTTTATCCTTGCCGGAGATTTTTATATAATTTCCACATCGGGAGAAAAAACGGTTCTTTCGGAAGGTAACGCTTATCTGATTCCCTCGGGCTACTCCTTTGATTACGGCTGTGAGAAAAGGATGGAGCACATATTTTTTCACGTGGTGCTCTCTTCGTTTGACGGCTTGGATATCCTGCGAAGCGTGGAGAAGCCTATCTCCTGTCCGTTTTCTAACGTTCCTGACGGGGTACTTGATTTTGGAACGGTTGTGAACAGCCTCAACACAGAAAGCTTTATAACCGCATCCTTGTACTCACTGCTTTCACAAAACGGCATTGCCCTTGAAATGAACAGATATTCAAAAGAAGTAAAAAGAGCAATAGAGTACATACGCAGTAATTTGTCCATACAGCTGAATATACGAAGCGTTGCAGAAAACGCCTTTGCCGCACCCAGTACGCTGACGCGGAATTTTCGCAGAGAAACGGGAATGAGCATCGGAGAATATATAGATTCACAGGTCTTTCGGGAATCGGAACGTCTTCTTAAGTCCACTGATATGACGGCGCTTGAAATAAGCGAAATACTGGGTTTTTGCGACCAATTTTATTTTTCTCGCAAATTCAGTGAAAAATATGGCATTTCTCCCTCAAAATACCGAAGGTTTAATGTTGACATCTAGAAATTTATGTGCTAGAATAAAATTTACAATTATAAACATAAGGAAGGAAGAAACATATGACAATACTTGTAACGGGCGGTACAGGCTACATCGGTTCACATACAGCCGTTGAGCTTATCGAAAAAGGCTATGAAGTAATCATCGCCGACAACCTTTCCAACTCATCAGAGACGGTCATTGATAAGATAGAAGAGATAACGGGAACAAAGCCCAAGTTTTATCTTGTTGACCTTACCGAAAAAGAAGCTACAAGAAAAATATTCAAAGAAAATAAAATAGATGCAGTAATACACTTTGCGGGTCTTAAGGCTGTAGGCGAGTCTTGTTTGAAGCCTCTTATGTACTACTACAACAATATTGCAAGTTCGGTTGTGCTTGCAGAGGTGATGGCTGAATTCGGATGCAAAAAGATCATCTTCTCTTCTTCCGCGACCGTTTACGGCGAACCCGAGAGAGTTCCCATTACAGAGGATTTTCCCATTTTCACCACTAACCCTTACGGAACGACAAAGCTCATGATAGAGCGTATCTACACAGACCTTGCCAAATCGGACCCCGAATGGAACGTTACACTTCTTCGTTATTTCAATCCAATCGGTGCTCACGAGAGCGGACTTATTGGCGAAAACCCCAACGGGATCCCCAACAACCTTATGCCTTATATCGTTAAGGTTGCCGCAGGAGAGCTTTATCAGCTCAGCGTGTTCGGAAACGATTATTCCACACCCGACGGCACAGGTGTGCGTGACTACATCCACGTTACCGACCTTGCACTCGGTCACGTAGCGGCTATTGAAAAGCTTACCGAGGCAGGAGTCCACATTTACAATCTCGGCACGGGTAAGGGATACAGTGTTCTTGATATCGTAAAGGCGTTTGAAAAGGCAAATGACATAAAGGTTCCCTACGTTATTACGGCTCGCCGTCCCGGAGACGTTCCGATACTTCTGGCAGACCCCTCAAAAGCAGAGCGCGAGCTTGGTTGGAAAACAAAGCTTGAGCTGGAGGATATGTGCCGTTCAGCATGGAATTTTGCTAAGAA
Organism: Eubacteriales bacterium; assembly: GCA_045531285.1. Taxonomy (GTDB): domain Bacteria; phylum Bacillota; class Clostridia; order Oscillospirales; family SIG627; genus RGIG6353. Next base: position 13,161 of record JAZSDT010000108.1, on the reverse strand, counting down.
GACCTTGAACAAATAAAGGAGAAATAAAATGTCAAAGAAGCTTAAAGTACTTATGATTGCAGCTCATCCCGATGACAACGATTTCCGTTGCGGAGGCACGGCACTAAAATATATTGCGGCAGGACACGACGTTCGTTTTCTGTCGGTTTGTGACGGAAGTGGCGGACATCAGACAATGACCTCCGAGGAAGTCAGAGACCGTCGTCGCGGAGAAACCTTGAAGGTTCAGGAGCTTACAGGCATAACCTACGACGTATGGGATATACCCGACTGTGAGGTTATGGCTGACCTTGAGACAAGAAAACGTCTTATACGTTATATCCGTAACTATTCTCCCGACCTTATTATCACTCACCGTAACAACGACTATCATGCAGACCACAGAAACGTTGCTCTTCTTGTGCAGGACGCATCGTACCTTCTCATCGTTCCTCTTTGCTGCCCCGATACGCCTGCAATGAAGGAAACTCCCGTTATTATGTATTCGTATGACGGCTTTAAGAATCCTTCGTTCTATGCCGACGTTGTGGTAGCAACAGACGACGTAATAGAAAAGAAGTACCAGATGTTCGATTGCCACGTTTCACAGGTGTACGAGTGGCTTCCCTTTACGGAGGGCGGACTTGACGAGGTTCCCGAAAACCCCGCAGAGCGACTTGAGTGGCTTCGCTCACCAAGAATGGCTCGTGACAGAAGACCTAAGCCTGAGGACCTTATATTCCCCAAGACAAGCAATAACCCCGAAGCTCGCGAGGCGAGATGCGTTGCACTCTTCCCCGAAACAGTAGACAGACGCTACGGCGACAAGGCTGAAAGCATTGTGTTCGGTGAAGGCTTTATGGTATGTGAGTACGGTGCAAAGCTTACGCCCGAAAAGGAAGCGGAGCTGTTCCCCTTCTAAATAGTTATGATAGCCGAAAAAAGCTTAGCTTTTTTCGGCTATGCTACATAGTTATTGTGAGGAATAAAGATATGGTTTGCAATGAATTGTTCAAAAAAATTGAGGCAATAGAGAGCAAGTACCTTGATTTTTTGGAGGACGTATGCAATATAGAAAGTCCCACGGATTACAAGGACGGTGTTGACAGAGTAGGACAGTACTTCATGAAACGTGCCGAAGAAAAGGGATGGAAGGTTGAGGTGTTTCCACAGTCTGTGTCGGGAGACATAGTAGTAATAACCATGAACCCCGATGCAAAGGGACAGCCCATCAGTCTTTCGGGACACATTGATACGGTACACCCGGTGGGTCTGTTTTTAACTCCCGCCGTACACCGCGATGAAGAAAAAATGTACGGCCCGGGCGTCCTCGATTGCAAGGGTGGTGCCGTAGCCGGCTTTATGGCAATGGAAGCTCTTGAAAGCATTGGCTTTAACAGCCGTCCCGTTATGCTTTTGTTGCAGACAGACGAAGAAAAGGGAAGTATGCCTAGTAACAAGGCTACTATCTCTTATATTTGCGAAAGGTCGAAAAATTCTTTGGCTTTTGTAAATCTTGAAGGGCATTCAGACGGTACAGCATGTGTGACGACAAAGGGAATACAGCGTTATAAGTTTACTGTAACAGGTAAGGCGGCGCATTCCTCCAGATGTTATCAGGGAGCCAATGCCATACTTGAAGCAACGTATAAAATACAGGAGCTTGAAAAGTATAAGGACCCTGCGACAATTACCTGCAATTGCGGCGTCATTGAGGGAGGTACCGTTCCCAATACCGTAGCGCAAGTATGTACCTTCTATGCAGATTTCCGACATAAAACAAATGAAGAAATTCTGGAAATTGAAAGAGTTGTCAAGGCGGTAGCTGACAGCGTAACGGTAGAGGGCTGTACCTGTACCGCCCAGCGTGTAAGCTATCGTGTTGCAATGACATATGAAGCAAGAAACGTTGAGCTTCTTGACACAGTCAATAGGATATATTCCGAAAACGGACTCCCCGTTTTGTCCGAAAGGCACGGACTTGGCGGAAGCGATGCCGCCGACGTAACATCCCACGGGATCCCTTGTATTGAGGGGCTTGGAACACAAGGCGGTGGAGTACATTCCATAACGGAATTTATATATCTCAAATCTCTTGTTCAGTCCGCTAAGCGTATTGCGGCAATAGTTTACTGTATTTAACAAAAAGCAGTGCTTGTAAGCAGAATCAGAAGGAAGGCGAAGACCATATCCGAAAAAATAAAAAAGTTACTTTCTCAGCCAAGGGTAAAAATTCCTTTGAGAATATTTTTGGTGATTTTAATTACTGCATCTGTGCTTTTGAATATTTTCACACATGTAATTCCCGTAGTAAAATACTACGGCGACGGTATGTCTCCCTGTCTTGAAGCAGGACAGATATTGCTCCTTTCAAAAAGCAAAAACATTTCGCGTGGAGATATAGTTGCGTTTTACTACAATAACAAAATACTTGTACGGCGTGTAATTGCCAGGGGAGGCGACGTTTTGGAAATAGACCGTTCGGGTAAGGTTACCCTCAACGGAGATTTACTTGACGAGCCTTACGTCAACAAGGCGGCGTACGGACAGGTAACGGTAGAATTCCCGTTTAAAGTACCGGCAAACAGTATTTTTGTGATGGGAGATAACAGACAGATATCGATTGACAGCCGAATGGTTGAAATAGGAGCAGTCTCCGAAGACAGAATAATGGGAAAAGTGCTTTTTTCACTGGTTCCGCCAAAAGCGATATGATAGAGCAAATAACGTTATTTTGTTAGAAAATTGAATTTAACAGAACCACGCTGTACTTGATAAGGCGAGAAATGCTTGCGGCCGCCAGCCGCATTAGGAGGTGAGATCGTACGGCGATTTTTAAAAAATTAATAAAGAATACTTTTGTTGTGTGTACGGTCTTGCTTTTGTCCGTTGCATTTATTCTTGTCAACGCATATGCATCCATGCAATCGACAATTGCATTGGAGCAGGAGGTAAGATGCGGAATAGAAGAGCATCTTCACTCGGAGGCTTGTTATACGGGCGATATTCTTACCTGTACCGTTTTCGAGCACACACACGATATGAACTGTTACGCGGTGCTTTTATCGGATAACGATATAAATACACTTTTGACAGAGGTTGAAAATACCGAGGACCGTTCTCTGGAAAGCGTAATTTCCAGTGCTGAGGAAAACAAAGCCGAGGACAGCCAAGCCCAACAGGATACAGAGTCTGTTTCCAATCTCCTGGTTTTAAACGAAAACATCAATACCCCTCCTGAAGAGGCAGAAATAGATAACAGCGATACTCTCAGTGGAAGCATTGACGACATCGTTATGATGGCTGTGGGAGACCAAGCTGAATCGGGTAACTACAATGCGAATTTTTACGTTTATATTGACGGCGTCTGGGAATGTATAGGTACTCTTGAGTTTGAGCTTGTGTACTCAAGCTGGAGATACACGGCAACAGTTTCTACCGCTGATATGGTGTCGCTTATCAACACGTCATTGGGAACTAATCTCACAAGAAGAAGCTTCAGCGTCTATTATACAACTAACGCAGGCGCTACCAATTATTCTTCGGGAACCATCAACGAGTCAACCACTACCTTCGGTTCAAGCTCCAGAAACAACAGCTCTGCCAGAGCGGCACGTTACGTAAGGATAGTGAGCGCCGGCGCAGGAGCTAACGATACGAATTTTGCATTTTATACCGTTACCTTGAATCATGCTAACGGTACGGTTGAAAAGAGATACGTTCAGCGCGGTACACAGACTCAGCTTCCCGAGGGATTTGTTTGGACCGACGCAAACGGCAACGAATACGTCGGTGGAGATTACGTTACCGTAAATCAAAAAACGTCCTTTAACGCAACGGAGGACGACGGAAAATTCCGTATAGCTTACGACGTAAACTTCCCTGAATACATAAACGATATAACTCTCCCCGATTCACCCACGGTAAACGGCGAGCTTGATTACACACAAGTAATCGAACAATACGGCTCTGCCTCCGTTCTTGACGTTTCGGAACGGAACGTCATTGCACGTGTTACCAGTTCGGGACACGCACAGATAAGACGTATTATACATTTTGTAGGATGGCAGATTCAGGGCACCGACACAGTGCTTCAACCCAACGTAACGCTTGACTGGGCGGCACTTCAATCCTACTCCACAGGTTCCCGAATCAGTCTTGTGGGCTTGTGGGAATACGACCCGCTGCAGACCTGTACGTTCTACGTAAAATACGACAGCCAAGCAACCACATCAGGTCTTGCAGAGACCTATTACACACCGACAATATTCACGTCTTACGTTGCCGGAGTGGATACTAATATGAGCGTAGATGCTCTTACCAGTGCATACGGCGTCAATATCAACGCCGTTTCCGACGAAGAGGTCTATGAGGCGGACAAATTGGTTAGAACCAAGTACGGTGCTAAGGAAGACGAGGTTTATATGACCTCATTCCCCGAGGACAGCTATATTTTTGAACAGCTTAAGCAATATGCCGACGACTTGACCGTTGACGGAATCAAGGTGTCGGTTGACGACCTTAACGAAAACGGCTATGCTATACGTTGGTACGTTTTCAAGTGTCAGGCAGACTCCTGGCATATTGACGGAAAGCTTGTGCGTAAGCACGGCGCGATTACAGTAACCAAGACCTTTATAGGAAATCCCACTGCAGTTGACTTTGATAAGGAGGGCTTTGTTATCACTGCTCAGGGAAGCGAATCCGAAACAGAATATCTGACGTTAGATAATGCACTGGATCACGATGCTGTGCTGGACACCTACACCTGGGAGGTTGACGACGTTGCATACGGCGAGCAGTGGACTTTTACCGAGTCGCAATTTGAGCATTCGAACTATGAAAGATACACAGAGTACGTTATATCGGATGCAACGGGCGACCAATCGGGACTTGGATTTGGAAGCACGGTTACGGTATCGGGTATGACGTATGCCACCGATATTGGTGAAACCGAACAGCTTCAGGTTGACTTCAACAACGTTTACCGAGCGCTTGACTCGATGACTATAAAGAAAGAGGATTCGGAAACGGGCAGAGCCTTGCCGGGCGCAGAATTTGAAATGTACCAGAACGGTGAGCTGATGGCATTCACTTACGAGGCGGAACGCCACACGTATTACTACGATCCCAACGGAGCGGTAACACGTCTTGCCAGCGATGGAAACGGATTCTTGGAAGCCTCTATTAAAAACATTTCCTTTGAAAGCGGAAATATTATCGTAAGAGAGATAACCGTACCCGACGGATATTCGGGAAGTGCGGATATCATCCTTGGATATTCCAACGGTGTTCTTTCTATAGTTAACGAAAGCTCCGCAAGGCTTAACGATAAGGTTCTTGCAATTCCCAACACGTCTAAGGTAACCTCGGTTACAGTAAACAAGTCCTGGCTTTGCGCTGATTACAATCGCAGAGACGTAGTAGTTCAGCTCCTTGCAAACGACAGACCTGTAAATACACTGTTCCCGTCTGTAGAGGCGTCTGTAGTTTTGAACGAGGCAAACGGATATTCGTACACTTGGGAGGATCTGGCGGCTTATGCAAACGGCTCGGAAATATCCTGGTCAGTTCGTGAAACAAAGATAGGCGACGAGGTGTGCCGTCCCGACTTTACCTTCCCAAGCTGGCTTGTATACTACGGAATAGTTCAAACCGACTACGATGAGAACGGATACGTAGAGAGCGTGTACATACCGGTGTCAAACGACGTTAAGAGAACGGTGCTTCGTATAACGAAAACCGATATGTCAAAGAAGGTTACGCTGAGCGGTGCGATATTCTCCATAATCAAGGTAGACCAAAACCTGGAACCGATTCCCGACTTGACGGAAGTGACTCTTGCCACAGATAACAGCGGCACCTTGATATTTGAAAACCTGGATTTCGGAACCTACAGAATCACAGAGGTTCAGGCTCCGTCGGGCTATGAGAAAATAAATTCTCCCATTTACATTACATTGAACGGGGACGGAAGCGTAACGGTTTTTGAGCATTTTTATGCCGAAGCCGATTCCTCGGGAAGCTTCAGTGTTATAATCAAGAATACCGAGCCTATTCCCATTCCCGAAACCGGAGGTAACGGCACAATTCATTTTGTTATAATTTTCGTTATGTTTACGGCAATTGCCGTTTTCATATACAGCAAGTCAAAAATGCGAATCAATAAATAAACAAGAAAGGAACAAAAAATGAAAAAACGCATTTTATCAATCATTCTTACTTTCATCCTCGTTGTTCTGGCACTTTCTGTTTCAAGCTTTGCAGCAGGCGAAACAGACGGACGAATTTTCATTACCCAGAGTGACGGCGGTGAAACAGTGGCTTCAAAGACCTTTAACATTTATAAGATTTTTGATGCTACCACAACAGGCGAAGGTACAAACAAGGCAATTTCCTATCAGTGGTACATTCCCGTAGGTGAAACAGAATCTCCTTATTATGATTTCTTCTACACTGACTGGAACGGTGACGGCGTTCTCCTCGATCCCGCAACAGGCGATTCTCAGGAGAGAGCTGCACAGTATATGCGCGGTCTTTCTACAGATGACCTTATAATACTTTCATCAAAGATCTACGCATATATCGACAGCAAGAGCATAACACCCACACAAACACAGACAGCAGGAGACACTGCGGTTCAGGTAAAATTCGAAAACCTTGAATACGGTTACTACCTCATTTACGATGCAACGATCGACCCCGAGGTACGTTCGGCTGTAATTCTTACGTCGGTTGCTCCCGCAAGCACAGTAAAGCTTAAATCCGAAAAGCCTGCTATCTCAAAGGTATTCAACGGTTCAAATAAGGTTGGGTCCGTAACAATCGGTGACCAGATCGTGTATACCATTACGACCATAGTTCCCGACCATGCATACTTTACAGATTCGGCTTCCTACATTTATACAGTAACCGACGAAGTTCCTGCAGACCTTACTCTTGACGAGGCTTCTATAACAGTTGCAAAGGAAGGCGTAGCTCTTGTCTCCGGAGCAGACTACACTCTTACCGTTGCAGGTCAGGCAATCACAGTAAAGTATAACAACATACTTTCCTACACTAAAGGAGAAAAGCTTACAATCACTTACAATACAGTAGCAAGTGATTCTGCAACAGCATCTTCCAGCAGCCGTAACACAGCTGTTCTTACTTATTCAAACGACCCCACTGATGCTGCTTCTACAGGCGAGGTATCATCCTTTACAAATGTTTATACATATTACTTTGATCTTACAAAGGTTTCTTCCGCCAACTACAACACTGTACTTACAGGCGCAAAGTTCAAGCTTTACCGTGTAATTGAAGGAGTTGAAACTCCCCTCAATCTCACAGGCAGTAACGGTGTATATAAGGTACAGGGCGGCAGTGCAAACGATCTTGAGATGACTGTTGACAACTCAGGTAAGCTTGTAATCGAAGGACTTGGTGCAGGCAACTATGTGCTGATGGAGACGGTTGCTCCCGACGGATACAAGCTTCCTCTCGATCCCTTTGAGTTTACTATCCACAACGATTTCTCAACAGACGGCTCAAACATTCTTGACGGAATCACCATTAACAACATTTCCACCACCAATACCTTCGGTGAAATGATCGATGCTTCCGGCAACGTTGCAACACATACGGTAAGCGCAAAAATCACCAACGAAGCAGGTACAGCACTTCCCGAAACCGGTGGTATGGGTACTACTGCATTTACAATTGGCGGTATTCTTCTCATTGCAATAGCTTTGGGTTTTTCCTCCGTGCGAAGAAAAAGTAACGCTTAATTAAATTATCTCGGCGGCACTCTATCGCACGTAATGCCGCAACACACTTATTTAAAGACAAGGGGGGAGCCTCATGAGAAAATTAATTGCTGCATTGATATTTATAGTGGGGCTTTCCCTGCTTCTTTATCCTATGGTAAGTAATTTTTACAATGAATACAAAAATTCGCTTTTGATTGACAACTATATTGAGAGTTCTGCGGATATGGGACAGGAAAAGAAAGAGAAGGTACTGGAGGATGCCCGTACTTATAATAAATATATGTACGAACCAGAAAAGCTGGCTGAACTCGGTCTGTCTTACGAATCCTGCCTTAATATGTACGAGAACGGAATTATGGGATTTATAGAAATTCCCAAAATCAGCGTTTCACTTGCTGTTTACCATACTACCGATGACGCTCTGCTACAGGACGCCATCGGTCACGTTGAAGAGTCCTCCTTGCCGGTTGGTGGAACAAATACTCACGCCGTACTTGCGGGTCACAGAGGACTTCCGTCGGCTAAGCTTTTGACCAATATTGACCGACTGAAATTAGGCGATACCTTTTATATCCACGTTGTAGACGAGGTCCTGCAATATACCGTGGATGATATTTCCGTAGTTGAACCCGATGACACGTCCAAGCTCAAAATAGAAAACGGAAAAGATTTGGTAACACTGGTTACCTGTACTCCTTACGGCATAAATTCCCACAGACTTCTTGTGAGAGGATGCCGTACCGAGAGCACCAGCTTTGAATATAACGGAAAGGTTCTTAACGTTTCCGATGATATATCACACATTGACCCTATATACCTTGTGCCCATAAGTCTTGTGTTGCTGTCCTGTGCAGTAGGAATTATTGTGGCAATGAAAAACAAGGTTGGAAAGAAGAAAAAAATTGAAAAAGACCAAGAAGATAATTAGAACGCTTTTTTGCATTTTTGTAATCGGTGTCTGTATGATACCATTCATCAATGCTTTTGGCGGCAGCGACTGTACCTTTACGGTGACCTTGACAGAGCCTGAGAGCAATCTTTCAGCGCAGGGAATATCGGTTGGAATTTGTCCTGTCGCAGTCAAAAATAACGGGGAATACTCACTGCACAGCAGTTTTTCCTCTGCCTCAATAACCTTAGATATGATTGAAGCAGACCCTGTTGAATCGGCAGAAAAGCTTTTCGAACACGTTAAATCCAATCACGTTCAAGCTCTTACGGCGGTTACCGACGAAAAAGGAGAAGCCCGTTTTGAAACCGATAGCGGTTTATTTCTGGTGTACTGCGAAAGCGGAGGAGTGACCTTTGCGCCGTACCTTATAGAGCTTCCTTTAGAAGCACAGGGACAAACTCTTTATGCTGTCAGCTCCAGACCCAAAACGGATCATCCTTCCGTTCCCGAGGTTGTAACGTCGGTAAAGGTAACTAAGATATGGGATGATTTGGTCGATAAATATGCAAAGAGACCCGAGTTTGTTACAGTAACTCTTTTAAGGGATTCAACACCTTTTAAAAGAGCAACTCTCAGCGAGGCAAACGGATGGAAGCATACCTTTGAAGGACTTAATGCCAAATACTCTTATACTGTATCCGAGCAAGAGGTAGAGGATTACTCGGCAAGCTACAGCGGAAATGCAACCGATGGCTACGTTATCGTAAATAAGTATATCGGAGAGGACGCCCCGATCGTGCCCGCCCCCGAATATGCTTCCGTGACCGTGACAAAGCTGTGGAACGATGAGGACAATAAGAATTCTTGCCGTCCCGAAAGCATAGCGGTTCAGCTTATTGCCGACGGCGAGGTCGTTTCTACAGCATCTCTCAAGAAAGCAAACGGCTGGAGATATACTTTTACAAGACTTGACAGAAACGTTCAATACACTGTTAAGGAGATCACTCCGTCGGGATATTCAGCAGAATATAAAGGAAACGCAACCGACGGCTTTGTTATAACCAATACTTATACAGAGACGACAGACCCGGGTAATATCCCTGTGCCGGGGTATCCCGATGACCCTGTAAAGACCGATATTTTTGTTAAGGTTGTGTGGGAGGACGACGACAACCTGCACCAAAAGAGACCCGGCAGCGTAACCGTACATCTTATCTCCAACGGAGTTATTATCCAGAGCGGAACCGTTACTCCCGATACGGATTGGGAGTATACCTTCGGAAACGTTGAGGTCAACGGCGCGTATACAGTGTTTGAAGTGGCGGTTGACGGATATACTACAGAGTATTCGGGAAATGCAGCCGATGGCTTTATTATCACCAACATATACACCGAGGAGACCGATCCGGGAACACCTCCCGACCCTACTGTGCCTGACATTCCCGGAGATACCCCATCCGATACACCAACAAAGCCCGACCAACCGCAAATACCTCAGACAGGCCATGTAACAACGCCTCTTTACGCGTTGATGCTGATTGGTGCGGCAATTGTACTTACGGGCTTGTTCTTTGTGTTGAAAGGGAATAAAGGCATTCTTTTGATATTAACAGGCTTTTTGCTAGTGGGAATATCAACTGCAACGTTTATTTTCTATGACCGAGAAGACGCTAAGGCAGGCGAGAAGGCGGCAATACTTCTTCGGGAAGTAAAGGCGGCAATTCCTCCACCGTCGCTGGTAGGAGAGGTTGCTTCCGACGACAGCGAATCGGGTGAGCTTCCTCAAAAACATCACCTTGGATATTCTGTAGGAGGAGTGCTGTCTATACCGTCGCTGAACTTGGAGCTACCCATACAAAGCGATTGGGATTATTCTTTGCTGAAAACATCTCCTTGCAGATACTCCGGCAGTGCGGAGGAAGGAAATTTGATTTTACTCGGTCACAATTATAACTACCATTTCGGACGCTTGAAAAACTGCTACGAAGGAGACAGTGTCTTTTTCACGGATGTAAACGGTACGGTTTATTCTTATACCGTTGCCGCCCTTGAGGTTTTGGACGCTTATGCTTTGGATCAACTCACCACAACGGATTACGACCTGACAGTGTTTACCTGTACCAACAGCGGTACGTCCAGATACGTTCTCAGATGCAATTTAAATCAAAACGCATAAGAATTTATATAAAACGGCAGAGCAATCTGCCGTTTTATATATGTATTTTGATTCGTATACTATTTTTTACGTTAAAAATTTCACAAAAACTATTGTAAAATAAATGAATCTGTGCTATTATATTAAATTGGAAAACAATTAAAAATCATATAAAGATAGGAGAAAAAACAATGTACAACAAGAAGACCATTGAAGATATCCAGGTATCAGGCAAGAAGGTTCTTGCAAGATGCGACTTCAACGTACCCCTCAAGGACGGCGTTATCTCTGACGACAAGAGAATCGTAGGCGCTATCCCCACAATCAAGTACCTTGCTGACAACGGTGCGGCTGTTATCCTTTGCTCACACATGGGCAGACCTCACAACGTTCTCAACGCAACACTTAAGCTTTCCAAGAAAGAAAAGAAGAAGATCGAGGCTCTTCCCGAGGAAGAAAGAGCAGCGGCAACAGAGGAAGCTCTCAAGAAGGGTGCAAAGGACATCACCAAGCTTTCTCTTGCTCCTGTAGCAAAGAGAATTTCCGAGCTTCTCGGCAAGGAAGTTATTATGGCAAAGGACGTTATCGGCGAGGATGCTAAGGCTAAGGCTGCTTCTCTCAAGCCCGGTGAAGTTATGCTTCTCGAAAACGTTCGTTTCCACGAAGAAGAAGAAAAGAACGACGAAGCTTTCGCTAAGGAACTCGGTTCACTTTGCGATGTATACGTAAACGATGCATTCGGTACAGCACACAGAGCACACGCTTCTACAGCAGGTGTTGCAATGTTCTGCCCCGAGAAGCCTGCAGTTTGCGGTTACCTCATCCAGAAGGAAGTTGAAGTTATGGGCGGAGCTCTCACAGAGCCTGCACGTCCCTTCGTTGCTATCCTTGGCGGTGCAAAGGTTTCCGACAAGATCGGTGTCATCAACAGCCTTATCGAAAAGGTTGACACACTTATTATCGGTGGCGGTATGGCTTACACCTTCTTCAAGGCGTTCGGCAACAACATCGGTACATCCCTTTGCGAAGAGGACAAGCTTGACCTTGCTCGCGAGCTTGTTGAGAAGGCACACTCTAAGGGCGTTAACTTCCTTCTCCCCGTTGATAATATCATCGCAAGAGAGTATGACGAAAACGCAACCAATATGAGAATATACTCCGATTCAATTCCCGACGGTTGGATGGGTCTTGACATCGGTCCTACAACAACAGAGCTTTTTGCAAAGACTATCCAGGGTGCAGGAACAGTTATCTGGAACGGTCCTATGGGCGTTTCCGAGTGGGAAAACTTCGCAAACGGTACAAAGGGTGTTGCAAAGGCACTTGCTGAGTGCGACGGCATCACCATCATCGGTGGCGGTGACTCTGCAGCTGCAGTTGAAAACCTCGGCTTTGCTGACAAGATGACACACGTTTCCACAGGCGGCGGTGCTTCACTTGAGTTCCTTGAAGGACTTGAGCTTCCCGGTATCGCTTGTCTCAACGACAAATAATTGAAAAGAGGACATTAAAATGGATAGAAAGTATATAATCGCAGGTAACTGGAAGATGAACAAGACTCCCGCAGAAGCAAAGGCGCTTCTCGAGGAGATTGTAAAGGCTAACGCAGGCAAGACTGCTTGTGAGATAGTTCTCTGCGTTCCCGCCATCGACATCCCTGCAGCAATTGAGGCTACACAGGGCACAAACATCAAGATCGGTGCACAGAACGTTCACTTCAAGGACAACGGTGCCTACACAGCAGAAATCTCCGCGGCAATGCTCAAGGAGTGCGGTGTTGAATACGTTATCATCGGTCACAGCGAAAGAAGACAGTATTTCGGTGAAACAGACCAGACAGTAAACCTTCGTACCGCTCAGGCTCTTGCCAACGGTCTTAAGGCTATCGTTTGCGTAGGTGAAACTCTTGACGAGAGAAAGGACGGAATAACTTTCGACCTTATCTCAATCCAGATAAAGCGTGCATTCAAGGGAATCTCTGCTGAGGATATGGCAAACGTTGTTATCGCATACGAGCCCGTTTGGGCAATCGGAACAGGCGAGACTGCTACCAACGAGCAGGCAGAGGAAGTATGCTGCTTCATCAGAGGTCTTATCGCAGAGCTTTACTCAACAGACGTAGCAAACGCTATTACCATCCAGTACGGCGGTTCAATGAACGCAAAGAATGCCGCAGAGCTTCTTGCAATGGATAACATCGACGGTGGTCTTATCGGCGGCGCTTCACTCAAGGCACCTGATTTTACTACTATTATTGATAGTGTAAAATAAAATTTCCAAGAAATTTTCCGCAATACTTCGTTAACTGCACCCCCCCGTTGAGGGCGGACACAAAGTAAGCCGTCAACACAAAGTCGGGGGCCAAGCGGGCTTAGGGAGACAAC
>JAZSDT010000093.1:0-30032 GCA_045531285.1 Eubacteriales bacterium | reverse complement strand
GTGTGAGTGTGAAGAAAGGTAGTATTTAGCGAAGGTGCTGTGGTTAATCGACGAAGTACCCGACCATTGACCGGCTACCCAGTTCGTGGTGGAAGCGGTTCTTACGACGTCTTTGCCGCAGGAACTATTGTAATAAACCTCACCAATGTTGTTTCTGTCTTTGGCATCGCCTTCGATCCAAACTGCTTTTACAGTGTTTGTGGCGGTATTTTTTATGAACCAAATACCAGGGGTGAGACCGGAAATCCGTGTGCTTCCCGATGTTAATGCAGTATAGGTGGGAGCCTCGTAGTTGACAATTGTTACAGATGCGTATTCGTAGTCAACAGAAGCATCAAGGCCTATTACTACACCGTCTTTAACAGTAATTTCAGCCGATGCAGTCACTGCAAAAGCAGCCAAAAGAAGCATTATTGCTAAAACTAAAGTAAAGACAAAACTGAACTTCTTGTTTTTCATAATTTCCTCCTAAGATACTATTTTATAGCTAATACGATTATAGCACAGCAATTCATAAAAGTCAATCATTTTGTAACAATATCACGTGAAATTAGCTTAAATGTTTTAATTATTTATTAAAAATGACAATATGTCCTTAAGCGAAGATTCCTAGACTATCGTAACGTTTGAGTATGATCCTGCTACGCAAAACGGCGAAGTTGATTTAATGCAATTTCCCGTCATATGAAAAAAATACAGCAAAGCACAAAGGCTTTGCTGTATTTATAAAATTACTTAAGTGTAACGTACTGGATATCCTCGGGAATGTCTACAGTAGGAACAACCCAAGTTTCTTCGTTTGCAATAAGCTCTGCACTCATAAGACCCAGTACAACCTGTGCTCTGAGAGGAGCTTCGGTAGAACCGGTTGCGTTGTAAGTGAAGTTGAATTCACCTTCGGGAACTGTCAGTGCTCCTGTGAAGCTGATTTCAGCAACAGCGGGAGTGTTACCGTTTGTTCCTGCACTAAGAACGTTATAAGAGTGGAGATATGCCTTGTTGAGCTCGGGAAGATACTCGATATACTCACCGCTTCTTACAGTTGTGTTGAAGGTGATAGTGTTGTTACCGATAGTAACGGAAGGATTAACTGCGGGAGCGTTGACAGGAGTGCAAGCTCTGAGGTCATCAATCTTAACTCCCGTGCAATCACCGGTGCAAGTTACCTTTACACTGTTAACTCCGGAAATGTAGAAGCTGTTACGGTAAGTGTTGTAGTTTGTGCTTGAGATCGAAATGCCTTGGAAGGAATAACCGTCGTAATCGGCATTGTCCATATCCATGAGTATAAATTCTCTTGTACCTGTGAAGTCTGTGGGGATAAAGAGGTCAAGACGTCCCACTTCGCTCTTTGCAGTTGTTCCCATTGTAAGAAGGATGGCACTGCCTTCGATGCCGTTACCTGTTACGTTAATTTTGAAGGTGCGTTTATTTGTAAGGTCGATAGCATCAAACGAGTAGGTTCCGGCAACTACGTCTGCTGTTTCATCAAATTCGTAAACCGTAGTTTCGTTAGCTCCGAGTGTTGAATATCTTTGCTCAATTCTAACGTAAGGTGTCTGTGCATTATAGGGGTTAGTAGCTGTGCCTGTTACAAAGGTGTCATCAGCCATATCAAACACCTTGTTCTTAACGTAGGTCATTTCCCTGAATGCCCAGCTTCCGTCACTTTGTTCTTCAACCTTGTATTCCTTACCGGATGTATATCCGTTTCTGAGCGTTTCCTTCACTGCATCCGAGAAGTAATTTGCCTTACGAAGTCTTGAATAAAGATTGAAGTACATACTGTTGTCGGCAACCGTCTTATTAGACATAAAGGAGTTAACTGAATGGTTGTAAACTGTTGACATATCAAATGCTATGCCAAGTGAGCCCATATGGTCGAGGTCGTCTCTGAATATGGTCTTGTACCAAGTATTCTTATATGCCTGCGATGCATCGGGGGCATAGCTAAACCATCCGAGAGTAGATGTGTAATAGTAACCGTAATAAGAGCTGTAGTTACCCATTGCGTGATTGTAGTTATACTTCTTAAACTGACGGGTAGCGTTATCAACTGCACCTGCACGTCCTCTTGCTGCCCAGAAGCCCTGAGGAATAGCAGAGCCTTCAATAATAGGATCAATTTCGCATCCCGACACAACTCTCTGAATGAAGGATGCATAATAGTACCAAGCAATAGAAGTGTCGATCATAGAATCTCTTGCAAATGATTCAAGACCGTCAAGGTAGATCATTTCAAATCCACCTTCGTTATATGCCTTTGCTGTAAGGTCGGCGATGTGGTAGAAAAGGTCTGAACCGGGTTTGGGCTGAAGCATTGAGTAGTGACCTAAAAGGTGTCTTATTTCTGCACCTGCAAGGTGAGGAGCCGCTTTTGTACCACAAACCGCTCTTGATGAAATCGTAAGACCTGTTTCTGTTGCTGTGCTGACTCTGAACAACTCCTCGTCGATGAGGAAGTAGTTAGTGTTTGGGCCGCTCCAGGGAAGGGTAGAGGTACCGCCGCCTGCAGCTGCACCGAAGAGAACAAGACCTGATGCATCTTCGTTAGTAAGGAAGGTAGTATCGGTTGACGAAATATCAGCTGCAAGTGTTAAAACGTAATCCTCTTCATAAAGAAGGTCTTTTTGCCACTTGGGATCTGTAAGGATAGTGGTAGCGCTTGTGGAAACAAGGGATGAATAAGTATGGAGACCCAACTGAATACCGCTTGCAGTGAGTGTGTTACCGATTCTTTCCTTGAACTGTGCAGCAGTTGTAAAGGTTTCTCCCGAAACAGCCGCACACTTAAAGTTAAAGTCACCTTGAATGAAGGTAGAACCGCCCTGGTGGATATCGAGCTGGTCGATACTGTACTTGTTGAGAGTATCAGCAACACTCTGAGCACCGGAAGCTGAAAGTCCGCCTGAGGTAATGATGTAATCTCCGAAAAGATCGGCGTTATCAAGTGTGTACGGACCGCCGTGTGTTGATGTAGTTCCTACAGTGGGATCTATAGCATTAACAATTTCCTTAAGGAATGCTCTGTGATCGCCTGTTTTTCTGTCACCGTACTTGGAGAACGTAATTGCCATTTTACCGCCCATAGTAGAGCCTGTTTTTGACATAACTCGTCCTACGGTAGCCTTTGCTTTTCCACCTGGGAAGTTAACGTAGTCGGTGTTTGCGTTCATAGCTACGGAAGAAATTCTGTATGAATCAGCGTCCTCGTTGAAATCACAAGAAATGGTTGTCTTTCCAAAGTAAAGAATGCTAGCACCGTAAGGAAGCTTCGAATCAAGCTCAAAGGTCATATAATTATCAAAGCACTCAACGATGATATATACTTCCATTTGGTTGCCGAATCTTACTCTGAGTCTTCCGTCAACTACGTCTATTGACGAAGGATAGAAGTAAGTACCCTTGTCTGTAACAAGATAGAAGAACCAAGGTGCAGTTGACGCGGCCTTAACGTCGGTGTTATCGTACTTGTTGATTACCGCCGCAACCTTACCTGTTGATCTTTCAACGTCGATTTTAACGTGATTAGTTTCAAAGCTTACAAGGGTGTCTGTCACGAGAATACCCGAAGCATCAGCTTCACTGTGATGGGCACTCTTTACGTTATCGTTTGCAGCCATAAGAATCTGATATTCAGCCCAGTGACCTGAAATGTCATTGAATTTTGTATCAAGACTGTCTTTGGAAACTGTAGTTTCATCTGCTATAAGGTTTATAAGACGGTTGAAAACAGTAACAGCTTCAGCTCTTGTGAGTGTTGTGTTGGGTCTGAACGTCTTGTCACCATATCCCTCAAGCACACCCATACTGGCAAGTGTGGATACAGCCTCATAGCAAGCATCCGTTTCGTTAACGTCCTTGAAATAGTTGCCTGTTACGGCTTCTGTCTGTGATGAGGAGAATATCATCTGAACAAATTCGCCTCTGGTTATTGCCTTGTTCGGATGAAGAATAGCACTGTCGAGATATTCAAAGCCATTAACTGATTCAATATATGCAACGTCATCATAGTACCAATCGTTGACAGAAACGTCAGCAAAAGATGAAACAAGATTTGTGGGCATAGTTGAACCCTTAAGCATGAGACGTGCGAGAATGGTTGCCGTCTCTGCCTTTGTAATATCAGCGTCAGGTGCAAATGAACCGTTTCCGTAACCTTCTATGTACGAAGTGTTAACACCGTTATACTGAACGGGAATTTCATTGGCTTTTGCAGAGTACTTTGTTGCGTATCCTGCAGGTCTGTATTCAATGAAGTACATTGTGTTGTAATATGTGTGTACGTAATCGGGATCTGCACACACTTCGAACTGAGCCGACGCAGGTACTTTGCCGTATGGATAAATGTCAAGACCGATAACCCATCCGGTAGCATCGGGAAATGCTGTTTCCATAACGATGGTATGCGTGGTTGAACAGCTTCTCTTTGTTGTGGATACCGTATGCTCCGTGGTGAAAAGCGCTTCGTGAGTTGTTACCGCACCGGTTTCGTCCATAGTGTAAAGAACGTACTTGGTCTGAGGCAGAGTAGTGCCTGTATAGTTGAGAGAGCCAAGTCTTATACCTACGTTGAAGCTCATGGTATAAAGCTCGTCAACTGCTATAATCTCTTCGGGATTGTAAGCATACTTGAATACAACACCCTGCATCTTTTGTCTTACTTTTGTACGGGTTATTGTACCGGCTAAAAGAGAAGAACAGTACGAAGAGGGGATATGGCTTCCTCCAATTTCAGACAGATAATAGGTAGCAAAAGCCTTGTTTGAAGCTGTACCTGTACCGGTCCACACACCTGCAATAAAGTTTGTCGTACTTTTTGCCTGGAGCTCGTCCTTGCCCCACGATTCGTTATATATAAGTGTTCCTATGCTGTTACGGTCGTCTGCTGTTCCGGGAATTAAAACAGCTGTAACAGCTCCGGAGGATGACTCCTTGATGTAATACATACCTACCGGAAGTCCCTGTATACTAGTTGCACCTGATGCAACAGAGGTATACGTGGGGGCGCTGTAATCTACCAACGTAACAGGAGCATATTCGTACGACTTGGTTGAATCAAGTCCTATGACAGTTCCTTTCTCTACAGTGATTGCAGCAAGTGAAGTAACCGCAAACGCACTGCAAAGAAGTGTTACTGAGATTATTACAGTAAGCAGAAACTTTAAACTTTTTGATTTCATTTTTTTCCTCCTAAAATTAATCTATATAATTAGTCAATGTTATTGTACTCTTTTTTTACAAAAAAGTCAATGGACTATGAATGAAAATCTTGCCATTATAATTTGTGCCTCTTGCACAAATATAATTTGAGAGACAAAGAAAGTGCTTAAAAACTCTATACGAGTTTTTAAGCACCTTCTTGTTACGTTATTTAAGAGTTATCCATTGAAGGTCTTCTTCGAGCTCGATCTCCGGAGCTATCCATGTATCTTCGTTTGCTATAACTTCAGCACTCTTCAGACCGAGTACCACCTGAGCTCTCAAAGTAGCGTCAGTGTCGGCAGAGGCTTGATAGGTGTAACTGAAATCCCCATCCGGTACAGTAATGGAACCTGTAAACGGTATTTCGGACACTGTTTTTGCCACACCGTTTGTTCCGTCGCTGTTTACTGCATATGAATGAAGATAGGCTTTGTTCAATTCGGGGAAGTATTCAACGTATTCACCGCTTCTTATAGTTGTGTTAAAGGTTATAGACGTGTTGCCCACAGTAACGGTTGGGAAGCTTGCAGGTGAATTTATCGCAGTGCAAGCCCGTAAGTCATCCAGCATAACGCCTGTACATTCACCGCACAATATTACTTTGACGGATGTAATATTGAAGCTGTAAGTACCTCTGTAATATGCGTTTTCACCCGGGAAAGTATAACCTTTGTGGTCGGTATTGTCTGCATCGATTAAAATGAATTCGCGCCAGCCCGAGAAGTTTAGGGGAATAGCAAAATTCAATTCATTATTCAGTGAAAGCATAACAGCGTCTGTTAAGGAACCGTTTCCATATACCTTTATTTTATAAGCGTGTCTTGACGAGCCGCCTGTTGCTACAGTATCGTACGTGCCGTTAACTACCTGTGCGGTTTCATCAAAATTGTAAAGCAGCTCTTCGTTTGCTCCAAGAGTAGAGTATCTCTGCTCAATTCTTATGTAAGGAGTTTGCGAGTTATAAGGATTGGTGCCTTTTCCTGTAATGAACAAATCGTCTGTCATATCAAGGACTTTGTTTTTGAGATAAGTCATTTCCCTGAATGCCCAAGTTCCGTCGCTTTGTTCCTCAAGCTTGTACTCCTTACCTTCGGATATTCCAAGTCGGAGTGTTTTCTTTACGTCGGGCGAGAAGTATCCGCCTTTGCGCAGCCTCGAGTAGAGACTGTAATACATAGTGTTGTCGGCAAGAGATTTATAGGACTTGAAATTGGATACGGAGAACGGTTGGCAAACTGTGGTCATATCGTACGCAATACCAATGGAGCCCATATGGTCCAAGTCATCTCTGAACACTGTTTTCACGTCGGAGTTTTTGTAAGAGTTGCCCATATCGGGTGAGTAGTGGAACCAACCGAGTGTAGCTGTACAGTAGTAATTGAGCAACGTTTTGTTGGAGTTGAGATGGTTTTTGTTGAAGCCCTTGTAGTTTCTGTGAGAGTGGTCCCAGGCACCGCCTCTTGCACGTGCGGTCCAGAAGCCGAGAGGGAAAGCTGAGCCTTCGATAATTGGTGAATCGTGACATCCTGATACTACGCGCTGAATGAAGGTTGCGTAGTAATACCAAGCTTCGTTTGATTTTACAAAAGGTCCAAACGATTCAAGTCCGTCAAGATAAATCATTTCAAAACCGCCTTCGTTATAGGCTTTAGCTGTCAGGTCTGCTATATGGTAGAAGAGCTCCGAGCCGGGAATAGGTTGGAACATACCGTACCAGCATTGGAACTGACGGATTTTTGCACCGGCTTGGTGAGGAGCTGCAGTTGTTCCGCACTGTGCTCTGTTGACAACTGTAAGACCTGTCGAATCAAAAGCTGCAACGTAAACTATTTCTTCGTCTATGAGATAGTATCTTGTCTCGGGACCATTCCACGGAACACCGCTTTCAGCCATTGTAAGCGTACTTGCATCCTCTACAGTGGGGAATACTTTTGCCGATTGATTTATGTCCGATGCCAAAGTTAAAACGTTATCCTCGTCATAGCATATCTGCTTCTGCCATTTTGGGTTTTTTAGAATAGTTGTGGCGTTAGCAGGGACAAGAGAAGAGTAAGTGTGCATTCCAAGCTGAATTCCTTCGCCGATTGCTATGATTCCAACCCTGTCCTTAAACTGTGCTGCAGTTGTAAACGTTTCACCGGATACGGCTGCACATTTGAAGTTAAATTCACCTTGAATAAAGGTTGAGCCTCCCTGATGCATATCAAGCTGGTCGATGCTGTACTTCTTCATTACGCGGGCTGTTTCCAAAGCTGTGCTTGCTGTAAATCCGCTTGACAATATAACGTAATCACCGTATACGTCTTTGTGGTCTGCTGTGAAAACGCCGCCCTTAGTTGAGAAGGTGCCAAGCTTTGGATCTATCTTATATACAATATTTTTGAGAATAGCTCTGTGCTCCCCCTCTACCTTTCCGCCGAATTTCGAGAAAACAACACCTATCTTTCCACCGAGTCCGCCGAATTTTCGCATAACTTTACCGTTAACCGCTTTTGAAGCACCGCCGGGGAAATACGACGAATTGGTGTGAGCAGTCATTGTCACAGCTGAAATTCTGTAGGACTCTTCATCTTCGTCGGAGAAGGCAGTATTTACACTCATGTTTGCAAAAACAAGTTCTTTTGTGCCTATAGGAAGCTCGGAATCCAACTCAATGGTGAAATAATCGTTAGTGAAATCAAATATAAAATAGGCTTCTGTGTAATTTGAATATATAACGTGAAGTCTGTTATCAACTATTTCCATGGAAACAGGATAAAAAGCCAATCCTGTTTCGGAAGAAATGTACGTAAACCACGGAATTACAGAGTTGCTTAGTATATTACTGTTGTCGTATTTGTTTATAAGAGAAATAATTCTTCCTGTCTTCTTGTTTATAGAAATGCTGATATGGTCCGTTTCAAACTGTATGGTCGTACCTGTATCTAGCAGACCGGAAGCACTTGCCTCAAGGTGATGGGGAGTTTTTACGTTGTCATTTGCAGCCATAAGTATCTGATACTCTGCCCAATGACCGTCAATGTCCTTGAAGCTGTTTGTTAAAGTCTCTTTGACCATAGTGTCACTGTCTGCTTTAAGATTGATAATTCTGTTTAGTAATGTAACAGTTTCAGCTCTTGTGACAGTTGAATAGGGTCTGAAGGTACCGTCAGCGTATCCGTCGATTATCCCTGCTTGTTCAAGCGAACATATGGCACTGTAATATTCGTGATTATCGTCAACGTCTGTAAAGCTACATTCTTTTGCGGGGTTGGGGAGGATTATAGAATAAATTATCTGAGCCAGCTCTCCTCGTGTGATCGGTTTGTTGGGGTAGAGTCTGTTTCCCTTGATATGTTCCAATCCCTTGGCATATTCTATATAGCTGACAGCATTGTAAAACCAATCGTTGACACTGCAATCGCCGAAGGACGTTCCTACAGTATTCCCAAAGTTGTTGCCGCTGTTTGTCAATCTTGCAAGCAGAGTTATAGCTTCTGCTTTTGTAATGTTTTCGTCAGGCTTAAACGAGCCGTCTGCATAGCCTTCGATATACGACTTATTAGCACCGTTATACTGAAAAGGTATTATTACGCCGCCACTCTTGTATTTTGTGGTATAACCGCCGGGAACGTATTCGATAAAAAGGTTAGTGTTGATGTACTTGTCGCCAACCTGTGCGAAGCTTAGCCCGGAAAAAGGAACTTCTCCATAAGGATATATGTCAAGACCGATTACCCATCCTGCTGCATTTGGAAAAGCTTCCTTTATAAATATGTTGTGACTTGTCCGTGTGATATCGAAAATCGTGGGCATAAGTGCGGTGTGTGTTGTCACCTTACCGTCTGTACCCATAGTATAAAGGACGTATTTTGTCTTGGGTATAGGATCTGCAGCGTTATCTGCATAGCTTATCTTTATAGAACCCTGTCTTACGCCTACAATAAATCCTAAAGTGTACAGCTCTTCGACGGGAATGATCTCCTCGGGTGTGTAAGCGTATTTATAAACTATTCCCTGAAGCTTAGCTCTGAGGGTACTTTTGCTGATAGTACCGGCTTCAAGCTTTTGAGCGTCTGATATTGTCAGGTGACTTCCGCCCAGATCCGACAGATAGTAGGTTGCAAAGGAGGAATGGTTGAAGCATCCTTTACCGGTCCATACTCCGGAAACGAAATTTGTGGTGTTTTGCGCACGTACAACGTCTTTTTTTGCGGACGCACTATAATACACTTCACCGATGTCGTTTCTGTTATCAGGGTCACCCTCGATCCATACAGTTACAGTCGAGAGAGTAGATGAATCGCGTATATTCCAGAGTCCTGCGCTTAAACCTTCAATCTTCGTTGTGCCTTTTGTAAGCGCAGTATACGTGGGTGCCTCATAGTTCACGACCGTTACCTGAGCGTATTCATATGTCGTGTTTGGGTCCATACCGACCACCGTTCCGTTCTCTACGCCAATAGCCGCAAACGAAGATATGGAAAAAGTTACCGATAAAATCACGGCAACAAATACCGCGGTCAGTAAATGCTTAAATATTTTCATCTATTTTTCCTCCAAGCATATTATACTGATTTTATTGTACAGGGTGAATCCTGAAAAGTCAATTGTTTTATAACATTTATGTGAGTTTTATCATTATAGTCGTTGCTTACTTGTGGATTTTAGACAAAAGGCTGTTTAAAAACTCTATTCGAGTTTTTAAACAGCTCAAATTAAGATTCTGCAATTACTCTGCAGGGGATACCTGTAACCTCCGCATAATTGAGGGGGTAGGTATGTGCAATAAAATTCTTGTGCTCGGCACAAAGAGTCTTAAGGTTGCACAGATTTTCTATGACAAACGTACCTTTATGGGCACATTGTTTATCTGTTGGGATGTGTTCTTCTCCACGTCTTATTCCTGCAAAATCAACACCGATAATCGAAATGTTTTTATTAAGAAGCAAATCAATAAGTCTTTTTGAAAGCTGGGGGTGATTTGAAAAATACTCTTTGCTTCCGTAACCCACCGACTCGATATACCCGGTGTAAAAGGCAATGAACATATTTGCTTCTATTTTTTCATCGTCTATATCTTCAATGTCGATGTCACGGTCTTTTACTTTTGATACGTCAAATACAAAGCCTTTTCTCGTTGTGTAATCGAGAGGGAATTCTTTGTCCATTACGTCAAAGTGTGTACCTAGATGTCCTGCTATTGATATACTCGTATCTTGCGCAGAGTCTTTTAGAATTTGCGGAGTAATTTTCAGTGTAATATCGGTTAACAATTTTATTTCTCCGTTTCGTTTTTTGCAAGTGCTGTTTCCTGTGCCTTTACAGTAAGCTCCATTGCAGAATATACAAAGTCCATAGGCATGGCTGTGTCGCTACCGGTCAAGCAGTCGTTGATAAGCTTGTTGAAATATGTAAGTGTAACCTTGCCTGAAACAGATTCTGCAAATACACCTTCATCCAGTGCTACGATCACGTTGTTTGAAGTTTGCGTATGACCGAGATCGCAGTTTTTTCTCAATTCGATAAAGCCTTTTTCTCCCTCGATTGTCATTCTGAGGTCTCCGAAGGTCTTTATGCCGCCGGGAGAATTCCAGTCGACTCTGAGATAACCTGTGATACTGTTCTTGCTTTCGAGAGTAACGTCACCGAAATCATCGAATTCGGGGTACTCGGGGTGAAAATAGTTTTTAACTCTGGCGTCGGTTATACGTGCTTCACAGCAGCCGGAAAACTCAAGGAATTGCTCTATTTGATGCGAACCTATATCGGTGAGAATGCCGCCTGTATCCTTTCTGCGCCAGAACCACTCGGGACGGCTTTGGGGATTCAGTCTGTGAGGTGCAAAAATATCCATATGAAATACTTTTCCTATAACGCCGCGCTCAACCAATTGCTTGGCAAAAACCGTTGCTTCGTTCGTTATAAGCTCACTGTAGTAAACAAAGTATTTCATTCCCGTTTCTTTTTGTGTGCTTTTTATTGCTTCACACTCTTCGAGAGTCAGCGCAGGAGCTTTGTCTACAAAGAAGTTATGACCTGAACGCATCGACTTTATTGCCAGTGTGGCTCTCTTGGAAGGGATATCTGCGGACACTATCAGGTTTACCTCGCTGTCGTCGAGTATTTCCTGCTCACTTTCGGCTGTTTTTACCTGAGGGTATTTGCTTTTGAATTGATCCAGTGCATTCTTATCCGTGTCATACACCCATTTTAATTCCGCACCTGCGGATATTAGAGCATTTGTCATTCCGTATATGTGGGAGTGAGCAAGTCCTATGCAAGCAATTACAAATCTTTTGTTAACAGCTGTGACCGTTTCTCTTTGATATGTAAATATTTCTTCATGCGTCATATGGTTATCTCCTTGAAAAGACCGTTGTCGCGGGGCATTTCTTCGTTTTCGTAGCAGGTTTGCAATATCTTATCAAGCTTGTCAATGTAATACAGCTTATCTTCTTTAATTACACAAGAAGGATTTGCCGACATGATCTTTTCTGCCTGAATTGCTTCAATACATCTTACGTGAGGTGCGGCTGTATATGGTGAGCAGACAGGCTCATATATATCTGCTTTGCAACCGTTTATCGCTTCATAGATTTTCTTTGTATGTACGTCCTTTGAAGGAGAGCCGTAGACTTTTTCGGTTCCGTCTGCAAATACAGCTTTCAGAATTCCTTCGTCCTCACTATAACTTACTGTTCCGTTTTCAAATCTGTATTCAAAAATGGGGTTTAGGACACTCTTTGTACTGTGAGAAGCAACGTACAACGCTTTTCCGCCGCAGTCAAGGTCAAATGAAACAACTGCGGTGTCGAAATTCTCAATGTCGTTTACACGTATCAAGTCGGCTTTTACGTTGAGGGGTTCACAGCTTTTTTTGTCCTGACCTGTAACGTAAAGTATGTTGTGTAGGTAGTGAGCCGTAGCGTTAGCAGCAACACTGTCGTTTATTATTGTTCCGTCGGCTGCTTTGATTTTTCCTGCCCATCCCGAGCCTCGTTTGAAATAATCTGTATTTCTGGGCCAGAGTATCATCGTTTTCAGCATAATGGGTTTTCCGAATTTGCCGTTAAGCACGTCTCTTTTTAGATCCAATATCGCATCCGAATAGCTCCATTGATATCCTGTCATTACGAATTTGCCTTGTTTTTTCGCTTCCTGTTCGATAACTTCGGCATCTGCGGAAACTCCCGACAGTGGCTTTTCACACATAACGTTAGAACCGTTTTTTAAGGCTGTTAAAGTTTGTTTTGTGTGCAGAAAAATAGGGGAGCATATTATAGCAAGGTCAGCAGAATGGTGTGAGTAGAACTGGTCAATATCGGAATAGATTGGAATATTTCTTGATTTGAATTCTTCAAGACATTTGCTGGATTCGGGATATGGCTCTACCGCCCCCACAAATTCAAAGCCGTTACCCTGTTCGGGAAACATTTTCGACAGGTAATTATTTGCAAAGCCGCCTATTCCGACGGCAAGTATTTTTACGTTTTCCATAGCGAGCCTCTATATCAAGTAAATTTTGTCCGGGTCAAATTCAAGAACTGCATCTCCGCAGATTGCCTTGAACGGAGGAGTACCTCTTGAATATCTGGGGTCGTAAATTCTTTCTTTTGTGGTGTTTATCTTTGCAAGCTCACCCTCTATATCGTTACTGTTGTCAAGGGCGACTACAGCCCAAGTGCTGAGGTAACGGGAACAGAAAATGAGTTTTTCGCTACCCTCATAGAATTTGTTTATAAGACGTATTTTTCCATCCTCTTGTCTTAATTCGAGAGTGCCGTCCAGTGATTTTATACAAAGCGCACAGTCACCGTAATCAAATACGTACCAGTCGCCTACGTTCTTTACCTCACCGTCAAAATGCTGGAAGAACCATTCGTCGCTGAAAAAGGACGTTGTGTTAGCTACGTGCTCGACCATTCTGACAACGACGGCAGTGTTTCTCTCTTGCTGAGAATATGTACATACAGAAGGAATGTTTGCATCAGGGAAAAGATTTTTATTCTTCCAGCCTGTTGACATATGACTTCTTGTTTCGCCGTTTGATACGGTAACGAATCTTAAAAAGGCTGTTTCGTGCTTCAACGCAACGGCGCTGACAGGCATAGACTGCCATCCAAGTCCCCAGCCTCTTTCTTCGATACAATGACACATAACAGGGAATTTTGTAATGGTACCCAATCTGATATTTTCGCCCTTGTAGGTCACGGCATAGGAATCACCGAAAATTCTCTCCCTGTGAAAATCAGCAGGGTCGGGTGTGATTTCAATGTCGGGGGCATTTTCGTGAAGTATAATTTCAGAAATTATACCGTTAGTGTAGTTTTCATAATTAGTTTTTGAATATGCGGGATTATCGCCGTAAACAGCCTTTCCTTCAAAGTTGTAAGTTCTGATGGAAGGCGTAAATTCATAATCACCGTGATATGCGCAGTAGTCAAGCATTTTCTTGTAAATTCCAAGAAGTCTCTTGTAAACATCGGAGCTCTTGTCAAAGCCCATAAGAGCAACAATGAGAGCATCCTTCATAACAGCGGAATAACCCTTGCTGGTGTTTTCTCCCCAGCCCCAGCCGTATTCGTCTGTATAATCCATCCAACGAGTCCAGAAATCGATCGCATCGTCAATGAGCTCTTTCTCGTTGAGAATGTCAGAAAGAAGTACAAGCATAGCACCGTCGCTCATTATTTTATTTGGGTAGAAGAAGCCGCCTTTCTTGCATTCGTGCTTGAACCAGTGAGTAGCGTTTCTGAGCATTGGCATAATTATGTCACGCTCTTCGGAAGGAACGTTTTCAGGACAGAATTTCATTGCATAACAAATGTTTCTCAGCGTAAAGAAGGCGCTGTTCGTATCTTGTATCCTCTTTGATTCTCTGTACCATTTCAAGCATCCGTAGGTTTTGGAGTCAGGATTTGTATCCTGTAGCTTTGCAAGCTCTGACAGTAACAAAACTCCGTCGATTTCCATGTTGAAATAACGTGAAACAAAATAGTAAATAGCTGTTCCCGGAGCAACACAAGCGGATTCGAGGTGTGCTATGTCTGTAACGTGAGGCTTTGCATTTGAACGAATCATGCCGTTATCCAATGTTTTTGGCTGATAATACTGTTTGAGATCTATCATTGTTTTTCCTCCGAAATAATATTTTAACAACTAAATTGTAGCATTAACGCAGATATATTTCAAGGTAAATCCTGTTAAAAAATATGTAAATTCTGCTTTGTTTGTGTTTGCAGTCCGAATGAGTTAGAAGTGTAGTATATTACGTTTTTTAGTGTTGTAAATTATGTTTTTGCTATTGACATCTTTATTTTGCTTTGCTAGACTGAAAATGTAATACGTTACGGAGGATAAGTTTATGGCTAAATCAAGACTTATAGGCGATTACCCTGTTATAGGAATAAGACCGACCATTGACGGACGCAGAGGCGTTTTGGGAGTACGTGAATCTTTGGAAGAGCAGACAATGAATATGGCAAAAAGTGCCGCAAAGCTTTTTCAAGATAATCTCAGATACTCAAACGGTGAACCTGTAAAGGTAGTAATTGCAGATACGACAATCGGCAGAGTGGGGGAAGCTGCGGCTTGTGCCGATAAATTCCGTAAAGCCGGTGTAGATATAACGCTTACCGTTACTCCGTGCTGGTGCTACGGTGCGGAAACCATGGATATGGATAAAGATACAATAAAAGCCGTATGGGGCTTCAACGGTACAGAGCGCCCCGGTGCTGTATATCTTGCCTCGGTTTTGGCTACCCACGCGCAAAAAGGCTTGCCTGCTTTCGGCATATACGGACACGACGTACAGGACTCTAATGATACTACTATACCCGATGACGTTGAAGAGAAGCTGCTCCGTTTTGGAAGAGCTGCAGTTGCCGTTGCTACGATGAGAGGGAAGTCATATCTTCAGATAGGCTCGATTTGTATGGGAATTGGCGGTTCTATCATAGATACCGATTTTATCGAGGATTACCTTGGTATGAGGGTTGAATCTGTTGACGAGGTTGAGATCATCCGTCGAATGACAGAAGGCATATACGATGAAGCCGAGTACCAAAAGGCAATAGCATGGGCTAAGAAAAACTGTATTGAGGGATTTGACAAAAATCCTGTTGAACTGCAGAAAACAAGAGAGCAAAAGGATTCCGATTGGGAATTTATTGTAAAAATGATGGTCATTATAAAGGACCTTATGAACGGAAACGAAAACCTCCCTAAGGGCTGTGAAGAAGAAAAGGTAGGTCACAATGCTATTGCTGCAGGATTCCAGGGTCAGAGACAATGGACGGATTTTTACCCAAATTGCGATTTTCCCGAAGCAATGCTCAACACTTCTTTTGACTGGAACGGAGCAAGAGAGCCTTATGTTCTTGCTACGGAAAATGACGTTCTCAACGGACTTGGAATGCTCTTTGGTAAGCTGCTGACAAATCGAGCTCAAATGTTTGCCGACGTTAGAACGTACTGGAGCGGTGATTCTATCAAGCGTGTTACAGGCTACACCATTGAAGGCAAGGCAAAGGAATCCGACGGCGTAATACACCTGATTAATTCCGGAGCGTGCTGTCTTGACGCCAACGGAGCTGTCAAGGACGAGAACGGCAATGCTGTAATGAAGGCGTGGTATGAGATGAGCGAAAGCGACCAAAAGGCAGTAATGGAGAATACTACTTGGAATTATGTTGACCTTGGTTATTTCAGAGGAGGCGGATATTCTTCACGCTTTGAGACAAGGGCTGAAATGCCTGCGACGATGCTTCGTCTCAATCTCGTAAAAGGACTCGGTCCCGTCCTTCAGATAGCGGAAGGCTGGACGGTTGAGCTTCCCGCGGGCGTGTCAGACGCTCTTTGGAAGAGAACGGACTATACCTGGCCTTGTACTTGGTTTGCTCCGAGATGCACGGGTGAAGGAATGTTCAAGAGCGCATATGACGTTATGAATAATTGGGGCGCTAATCACGGTGCTATATCTTACGGTCACATAGGTGCTGACCTTATAACCCTTTGCTCAATGCTTCGAATACCCGTTTGTATGCACAACGTTCCCGAGGACAAGATATTCCGTCCTGCCGCTTGGAACGCTTTTGGTATGGATAAAGAAAGTGCCGATTACAGGGCTTGTGCTAATTTTGGACCTTTGTTTAAGAAAAATTAATAATGGAGGTCAATATGATACCTATTCCCGAAAAATACGTTGCTGATTTTGAAAAAATGGGCTTTGGAATGTTTGCCCATTGGGGACTGTATTCCCAGCTTGGAATGGGTGAATGGACGTATGCCATTCACAACAGAAAGAAAGAGGATTACGTTAAATTAAAGGACACCTTTACTGCAGAGGATTTTGATGCAGATAAATTTGTTCTTACCGCAAAGAATGCAGGCTGTAAGTATATAACTCTTACAACCCGTCATCACGAAGGCTTTTCTCTTTATGACACAAAAGGGCTGAACGACTATGACGCTCCACATTCTCCCGCAGGGCGCGATTTAATTAGGGAATTTGTCGATGCCTGCAACAGACACGGAATAATGCCTATGTTTTATCACACTACGCTGGACTGGTACAATCCGGATTTTAACGATGATTTCGATAAATATCTTGAATATCTCCGTAAAAGTGTTGAGGTTCTCTGTACAAGCTACGGTAAAATAGGTGGTCTGTGGTTTGATGGTAACTGGAGCAAGCCCGAGGGCACAGATTGGAAAGAGGACGAGCTTTACGCCACCATACGCAAGCATCAGCCAGAAGCGATAATCGTCAATAACACGGGACTTCGTGAAAGAGGAAAAACTGGCAATCCGGAAATTGATTCTGTTACGTTTGAACAGGGAAGACCTGCTCCCCTTGATAGAGAGGGAATGGAAAAGTACGTAGCAGCAGAGATGTGCTATACCCTCAACGACCATTGGGGAATAGGCGATAACGATTTCAACTACAAGTCTCCTGCGGAGCTCATCGAGACTCTTTGTGCCTGTCGCCGAGTAGGTGCTAACCTGCTCTTGAATATAGGACCGACAGCACAAGGCGGAATCGATCCATACCAGGAGGCTGTAATGGCTGTAATGGGTAAATGGATGAAGCTTTACGGTGAAGCGATCTACGAAGGAAAACCGTATTCCGCTACATGTAAAAATGAAAAGAATTTCGTTCTCAAGGGCGACGGCTGTCTCTATTTCTTTATGCACAACGTCGGAAGAAACGGCAACGTAAACGTGACGGTTGACAACGGAGCATCAAAAGACTATCGCTTTGCGGGAGTAACGGAAGAAATTGAGTCTGTTCATTGGCTGGATAATGATGAGTTGTTTGAATTCAAGCAGGAAAATGACACAATAGAGCTGTTTGCAACCGGATACCCATATGGAATGTCTACCTGTGTAAGAGTAGCAAAAGCCAAAATTAAGTAATACTAAAGGGCTGGAGCGCTGTCGTTGTTGCGGCTGCGAACAATATGTTTGATTTTATACTGCGGAAAAGCACAAATATAAACCTGTAAGTATTACCTAACACTTTTATTTATACAAAGGGACTCTAAAAAGTATTTACAGTCCCATTGCTATTGACAAATTTCTCGTAATATGTTATACTATGCATAGAATAACAATGCATAGTTAATAAAGGTAGGGTGATAATGTGAAAATAAGTAAAGAATTATTGAAGGGAAGTACAGCAATAATGATTCTTAAAATCATTTCAGAGGGAGATACATATGGGTATAGAATTGCACAAAGTCTAACTCTTCGCTCTGATAACGTATTTCAACTCAAGGAAGGTACTTTATATCCTATTTTGCACGCTCTTGAGACAGAAAAGCTTGTTGAATCTTACAAAAAGACCGAAAATGGTCGTGAGCGAAAGTATTATTGCATTACACAACTTGGTAAAATTCAGTTGGCTTTGCAGCTTGATGAATGGAAGCTTTTTGCGAATTCTGTCAACAGTGTATTAGAAGGAGGAAATTGATGAGTGAATTTGATTTAGATAGAGAAGTCGAAAGATATTGCAACAGAATAAGTGCCGGGATAACTTCTGCCAAGAGAAAACGGGAGGTAAAAAACGAATATGCCGATTTTGTGTATGAAAACATACACAGATTGATGCTCGAAGGAGAGAGTGAAGAAAAAGCTTTCTTTGAAACGGTGAAAAGCATTGGTGACGAGGATAAAATTATTGAAATGTTATCCTCGGTAAACAGAAACATAATGTCAAGCGTTATAAAAAACGTGCTTATTGTACTGTTGCTCATCTTTGGCTTATCGACATATTTTTGGGTGAATAATTCTTCGTTTAAATCGTATTACATTCTTACAGTTCAAATTGCTCTGTTCGTGTGTGTAGCAGTGCTTGTATACTTTATTTACAGGTATATAAGAGCTGTCGCAATAAGATGTAGCTTTATTAGGAGAATCAAAAGATTTGCTAAAGAAAATAATTATAAAATCTCACGTAAAACCAATACGATCTTGTCTTTGTTTAAAGTGACCGATACACCTGAGTTGTTGGTCGAAAACAGCGATACTGCTTTTGTTATCAAATTTTGGTCAACCGTTAGAGGTAAAAAGACATTAAGGCTTATGTCGAACGGACTGTATTCATATTCTAATAATATTGGATATATGAACCTGTTAACAAATCCTAAAGGGCATATTCTTACGGGCGGGGCAGTGTTCTGTCCTCCCAATATTAAATACTATCAAAAGTTTTCAAATACTCACTCTGAAATGGTTGAAGTGATAAAAGGTGTGCATTTGATGCCTGACATTAAATGGGGAAAGCTCGAGAAGGCGGACAAAAACAATATGCGCATATTATTGTTGAATCCTATTCCGTTTGGGGTTGTAAGAATAGAAAACGGCGTTGAAAGGCGGCATACAGACGGAGATTCTTTTTGCGGTGTCAACGTATATTCTGCAATGGGATTTTTATCGTATCTGCGAGGGGAAAGTATAAAATAGAAGTCTTATTGAAGATATATTGTATTTTTATAGCACCAAAGCGGCTAGCATCCGCTGGCAATACTAACGCATCTCAATGTATGTAAATGCAATCGTTAAGACAGTATTTATAACATAAAAAGCGAACACTTGAAAAGTGTTCACTTTTTGATGTTTGGTTATTTATTCCTGTACTAAAGGTGTGACAACTACAGGAGTTACGTTTGTGATGTGAGTGTTAACACCGTTGTACCAATAGAGGAATCCTTCGATGTCTACAACGTCGCCTATAGCGATAGTTTCAAATGCCTTGTAAACGTCTGTTTCGGGAGCTGTGAGGTAACGCTCAACACAGAAGCTGTAAGTATTGCCGTCAAGAGAAACGTCAACGTAGATGTCATCGCCGGGCTCATCGTTCTTGTAAGTGATGTTTTCAACCTTCAAGCTCTTAAAGGATACGAACTTGTTCTGATGGTTGATAAGCTCATCGGTTCCAAGAAGCGTTGTAACGTCTGTTGCGGGAGCGATCCAGTTTCCTTCGAGAATTTCGAAAACACCGTCAACTATCTCTACTTCGCCTGCCCATTCAGACTTGTAGCCTGTAACCTTAATCTTTGTACCCTTGGTAAGCTTAGCTGCATCTTCTTCTGAGCAAGCAAGCTCGTAGATGAAGTATGCACCGTCGTGGTCCTGTGTATAAACAGTTATTTTGTTATCCCACCATGACTGAGTAGCCTGAACGTATGCTTCGATAACAACGGGAGATTCAAGCTCAGCGGCTGCATATTCAGCATATGTCATAACGCCCTCGCCCTTTGTCTCGGCAGCAACAACCGTTACACCTGTGATATGAGTGTTAACACCGTTGTACCAGTAAAGGAAGCCTTCAATGTCAACCTTGTCACCTGCATTGATTGTCTCAAACGCCTTGTAAACGTCTGTTTCAGGAGCTGTGAGGTAACGCTCAACACAGAAGCTATAAACATTGCCGTTAAGAGAAACGTCAACGTAGATGTCATCACCGGGCTCATCGTTCTTGTATGTAACGTTTTCAACTGTCAAGCCCTTGAAGGACACAAACTTGTTCTGGTTGTTGATAAGCTCATCGGTTCCGAGAAGCGCTGTAACGTCTGTTGCTTCAGCTGTCCAGTTACCTTCAAGAATTTCGAACGTAGCGTCAATAATTTCAACTTCGCCTGCCCATTCAGCCTTGTGACCGGTAACCTTGATCTTGGTTCCCTTGGTAAGCTTGGGAGCATCTTCTTCCGAGCAAGCAAGCTCGTAGATGAAGTATGCACCGTCAGGATCCTGTGCATAAACTGTTATTTTGTTGTCCCACCATGACTGAGTAGCCTGAACATATGCTTCGATAACAACGGGAGAGTCAAGCTCAGCAGCTGCATATTCAGCATATGTCATAACGCCCTCGCCCTTAAGAGCGGGATCAAACACTGTTTCGGGGGTCTCGTTGTTTTCTTCAATGTTTGAGGGGGTAGATGTTCCTTCGTTGTCAGTACATGCAACAAAAGTGAACACGAGCATAAAGGTCAAAAGAATTGCAATAAACTTTTTCATTTTTTATTCTCCTTTTAAAATTTTTAACCTTGACAAATATTATATTCAAAAATACCGATATGTCAAGAGTTTAGTCCCTATTTTTTCTCTTTTTAAAAGCATTTAATGCTACGTAGGTTAAAAGTAATATCCAAATGATAACCAGTGACCATATAAGCAGTGATGAAACGAATGGCATTTCTCCAAGCTCGGCTTTGCTTACCGTACTTGTTTTGTCAACGTTGAGCTTTGCCGTATCATATAACTTTTTAAAATAATCGGCATCAATATTTTCTTTTCTTCTGGCTGATTTTGCGACTGTTTCAATCAGCTGTCCGGCTTCGTTTCGCAGTGTTGCAGAGCCGTTAAACACAGGCGTTACAAAGGTGTTTTCCGTGTTGTCGATCAAAAGCTTTGTTGCCTGTATTTTTACGTCATAATGAAGTTCGTTATCCAAACCGCCCTTTGACATATACTCAAGGTATTCTTCGGATTGCTGTGCTTTTGAGGTCACGGGAGCATAACCTTCCGTTGATGCATATGAGATCTGTACGTCGTTTGTCAACAGAAATTGCATAAATAACCACGATGCCAGAACCTCTTGAGGATCTTCCTTGTTAAATATACACATCGACGGCCCTTGTGAAATCATAGCCGGATTTTCGGTATCGTATTGAGGGACGGTCATCACAGCTGTTTCAAAACCAAAGAGCTCTTCTTTCGGAACGTCTATGTTTGGTGCGTTTGTTCCCATCCACGTTGCTCCGGCTGTTGAGTCGATGGCAAATATGCATTGTCCTCTGTTAAGAAAGTTTCCGGGGTAGCTTGAAATCTTGAAGGTCGAGAATGCACGCGTACCTGCGTGATATGCTACCTTTTCCAGAATTTCTTGAGTTGCATCGTTGAAAATTTGAATTTCACCGCCGGAGGTAGAATATCCGGCGTTTTGCTGCTTCAGCATAGTTATCATCATATTGTCGGTAGACTTGTAGATGAAAGGTATCATTACTTTCTGACCGTTTACCTTAAAGCTGCCGTCACTGTCCTTTTCCATGGCTGCTTCGGATACCTCCCATATGAAGTCCCAGGTCAGTGTCTCAGGGAGGGTATAGCCCAGCTTTTCAACAAAATCTTTGTTTACGTAGCACGCCTCTGTGGAACGGACAAAAGGCAACGCGTAGTACTCTTCACCAAATGCGCACTCCTCCAGAAACTTCGGAATAATTTCATCCACTGTCGGAGCATCAAATTTTACTTCGCTTCCGCCAAGTCCGTATTTTTTGTGTTCAAAAAGCTTGTTGAGTGCAATGACGTTATTGTCACCTGTCATATAGGTTGCAATGTGGTCGGGGTACGTTATGCAGATATTTGGCGTTGTTCCTGTAGATATGTTAGTTATAACGTCATTATATATACGGCCGTAATCTGTGTACAGCTTGAGATTAACCTTGATGTTAGGGTACAATGCTTCAAAATCTTCTATTGCCTTGTGATAAATGTTTACCTGGGTTACGTTTGTATCGTTTTTTGCCCAGAAGCTTATCTCGTAATTCCTTGACGTGTCAAACTTATCGGGAACATCAAAGGAATCGATCCTCGTTGAACCGTGACAGCCTGTAAAAAGTATTGCAAGAAGCAGAAGCAGCGGAAAAAGCTTTTTCATCCCTTAGTACCTCCTCGAGCAACTCCTGCCATTATCTTCTTTCGAAAAATCAGGAATATTATTATCAACGGAACGGAAATAACAACGACGGCAGCCATCATGGCAGGAATATTTTCACGGCCGAAACCGTTTTCTCTTATTTCCTGTATGCCGTTGGATACGAGGTAGTATTCCGGATTGTCAGTAATTAATCTCGGCCATACGTAAGAGTTCCAGCATTCAATGACCTTGGGAATAGTTACGGTTATGATTGTCGGTCTGCATATGGGTATCATAACCTTGAACATATACTTTAAGTCGGAAGTGCCGTCAACCTTAGCGGCATAGTACAGTTGGTCGGGAATCTGCGAAAAATTCTCTTTCAGAAGATATATGTAAAATACCGACGTTACAGACGGAAGAATGAGACCTGTAAAAGTATTCCTTAAATCCAGGTTTGTGATCGTTGTAAAATTGGTGATTATTACAAGCTCATTCGGTATCATCATAAGTGATAAAAATAAAGTAAAAATGAAGTTCTTGCCTACAAATTCTAACCTGGAAAACGCAAAAGCCGCGGGAATAATTACCGCTAGCATAAGAACTGTTGTAACAACAGTGAAAATGATCGTGTTCAGGAAGTAGTCTGCAAGCGGTACTGCAGTAAAGGCACTTGTATAGTTTTCAAGAGTAGGGGAGAGTGTGAAGAATTTGGGTATATACTCGGAGTTGTAGGCAGAATATTCCTTGAAAGAGGTAAGGATCATCCAATAAAACGGAAAAAGTACGGCAATTGCCCAGATTGCAAGAAGGATATATATGACGCACTTTGATATCCGTTGATTGAACAAGCTTTTGCTTTCAATCTTTTTAAAACGAGTGTTATTCATATTTTTGTTCCTCGATTAATAGTGTACGTGCTTTTTGCTGATTATGAGATTTATACAGGTTATTGTCAAAACGATGACAAAAAGAACGATGGCTGCGGCAGAAGCGTAAGAGGGGAATCCTCCGCCGTCTCCGTAAAGCATATCGTAGATATAGCCTACCAAGGTGTTCATTTCTGCTGCGTTCAGGTTGGTGCCGAAAAGAGCGACTGCATCGCTGTATGCCTTAAACGCACCTATAAATCCTGTAATCACAAGATAAAACAGCATTGGCGAAATCATTGGAAGAGTTATTTTTCTGAATATTCTGAATTTGGACGTGCCGTCAATTTTTGCCGCGCTGTAATAATCCTCTTTAACCGAGGCAAGAGCGCTTGTGAGAATTAAAATTTTGAACGGCAAAACCACCCATATAGTGTAAAAGCACAAAACGAACATCTTAGCCCAATAGGGACCTGAAATAAAGTCGATTGGAGATATTCCGAAAAATCCCAGAATAAGATTTGCAAGGCCGTCCGAATAGGCAGTGGGCTTAAACAGTATCATAAACACCAGACCTACAGCCAGAGTGTTGGTGACGTACGGAAGAAAATATATTGTCTGAAACGCCTGGCGAAGCTTTTTGATTGAGTTTAATCCAAGTGATATAAGAAGAGACAGCACCGTAGAAACCGGGACAGTAATAAATACAAGGATGAGAGTGTTTTTTAAAGCCTGAATAAAATACGGATCGCGAAGCACGTAAGAATAATTGTACGTACCTGTACCAAAGAAGGTTTGTGATGCAGAATTATACCCCTCTTCAAAGGAATATACAAATACGTCTATCAAGGGATATACCATAAATACCCCGATGAACACTATTGCGGGCAGTAGGTAAAGCCATGCCTTGAGATTGTTTTTCTCCATGTTGCTCCTCCTTAGCCTTTAATACGGTTGCCGTTTTCGGTATCAAACAAGAATACCTTCGACGGATTCAATGAAAAGCTAACGGTTGTTCCTTCGAGTTTAAGCTTTCCGTCGGAAAGGACGATAGAGCGTACAGACGTGTTGAGACAGCATGAATGCTTTGATACGATACTCACGTCTCTGCCTGTAACCTCAACTCCTTGAAGCTGGCAGGTCAGTGCGCCGTTGCTGTCGATAATAAAGCCTTCGGGACGTATGCCTACTGTAACCTTTTTGTTATCAATACCCTTGACGTCGAGTACGGCACTTTCTCCTATGTACAGCTTTTCACCCCTCACTTCGCCACTAAATACGTTAATGGGCGGAGTACCTAAGAACTTTGCAACAAAAAGATTCACAGGCTCGTCATATACCGTCTGCGGTTCACCTATTTGCTGTACGATACCGTCCTTCATAACTACTATCATGTCCGAAATGCTCATTGCTTCATCCTGATCGTGAGTTACGAAAATGGTAGTGATTCCGGTCTCTTTTTGTATACGTTTGATTTCTTCTCTGGTTTGAAGTCTCAATCTTGCGTCAAGGTTAGACAACGGCTCGTCAAGAAGAAGTACTTTTGGCATTTTTACAAGAGCTCGCGCTATGGCAACACGCTGCTGCTGACCTCCTGATAATTCAGATGGCTTTCTGTCCATAAGAGTGTCAATCTGAACGAGCTTGGCAATTTCCAAAGCTTTTTCGGACATCTCTGCCTTTGTCATTTTCGCTTTCCCCTTTAGATTCTCAAGAGGGAAGGTGATATTTTGCTTTACAGTAAGGTGAGGATACAGCGCGTAGTTCTGAAAAACCAGACCTACACCCCTGTGCTCAGGCGGTAGGTCGGTTACGTCGTCTTCGCCGAAGAAAATTCTTCCCGACGTAGGCTTAAGCAATCCACATATAAGATTTAGCGTTGTGCTTTTACCGCAGCCCGAAGGACCGAGCAGTCCTATAAGCTTACCGTCGGGGATTTCAAAATCAAAGTTATCAACCGCTGTTACCTCGGTTTTGATTTTTTTGTTTACGTTGGGAAACTTTTTAGTTAGATTTTTTAAAACTACCTTCATTTGCTTTTCCTTCCAGTATATAGGGGATTTACAGCACATTATAACACATAATTCCCATATAATCAAGGATAAGAAAATAATATTTTGACACAAAAAATCAAAAAGTGATTGAAATTTCAAGAAGTTTATGGTAAAATGATACAAACAAATGATCTTTTAAGGAGGACTCAAATTATATGAACGAAAAAAGAGGTAACTTTTCAGGTAAGCTGGGGTTTGTACTTGCCGCGGCAGGTTCTGCTGTAGGATTGGGAAACATTTGGAGATTCCCTTACCTTGCTGCGAAATACGGCGGAGGAATATTTCTGCTTGTATACATAGTTCTGGCTATCACCTTTGGCTTTTCGCTTATGACTGCAGAGATCTCCCTCGGCAGAAAGACAGGACTCAGTGCTGTTGGCGCATTTAAATCTCTTAACAAAAAGTATTCCTTCATAGGATATCTTGCATCCATCGTGCCCATTATCATTTTGCCGTATTATTCCGTTATCGGTGGATGGGTAACAAAGTATATGGTAGAATTTGCGGCTGGTAACGTTGCCGAAACCGCTTCCGATTCTTTCTTCGGCGGTTTTATTTCCCATTCAACACAGCCTGTATTTTGGTTCTTACTGTTTATAATCGCTACGGCTATTATAGTTTTCTTCGGCGTGGAAAAGGGCGTTGAAAAGGTCAGCAAGTTCATGATGCCAGTTCTGGTTATTTTGTCGCTGATAGTAGCAGTTTATTCTCTCTTTATGCCCGGCGCTATGGATGGTGTTAAGTATTATCTTCTTCCCGATTTTTCTAAGTTTTCCGCTACAACCGTCCTTGCGGCAATGGGACAGCTTTTCTACTCTATGTCTCTTGCAATGGGTATTATGATAACATATGGCTCATATATGAAAAAGGATGTTAACATTGAATCGTCAGTAAAGAATATTGAGCTGTTTGATACCGGTATTGCTTTCCTTGCGGGTCTTATGATAATCCCCAGTGTGTTCACATTCTCCGGTGGTACTCCCGAGGCTCTCGGTAAGGGTCCCAGTCTTATGTTTGCCACACTTCCCAAGGTATTTGAGACAATGCCCGCAGGAAGAATAATCGGATTTGCATTCTTTGCAATGGTGCTTCTTGCCGCTATAACCTCATCGATTTCTCTTATGGAAACCGTTGTATCAATTTTCTGCGACAAGCTTCACATCAACCGTAAGGCGTGCTGTATCGGAGTTCTTGTCCTCAGCATTCTCATCGGTCTGCCTTCTTGCCTGGGCTACGGAGCATGGGCGGACGTTACGGTGTTCGGTATGCAGTTCCTTGATTTCTTTGATTTTATCAGCAACAGCATCATTATGCCCATCGTTGCTATCTTCACTTGCATTTTCGTTGGCTATGTTATCAAAACCGACGCTATTGTTGACGAAGTTGAGGCGTCCGGTAAATTCAAGCAGAAAAAGCTTTTCGTTGTAATGATAAAATACATTGCTCCCATATGTATTCTCTTGATTCTTGTATCGTCTATTCTTGAATTTATGGGTGTGTTCAGCATTTAGTATGAACAGATTTATAGGTACATCCCTCTCTGATTGCGAGGGATGTACTTTTTATATACCGGGAATTCGTATATAATATAACCTTATAACCTCGCTGTTTTACATTGTTGGAGTATGCTCAAAGGTTGCGATAGGTGATCATTGCCGGCGGCTGCTAGCCGCTTTTTTGGTAACTTTCTTTTATTTTGCAATAAAAACAATTTTTACTTCTTGACATATTTCGAAAAAAGGTATATGATATACAAAAGATAACTTTTGATTTTTTTGGAGGACAAAATGGCTGAAAAAAATACAGGCAAAGCAGTTGCGGAAATTACTCCCCGTGACGTGGATTTTGCTCAGTGGTATACAGACGTAGTAAAGAAGACAGACCTGGTTGATTATTCAAGTGTTAAAGGCTGTATGATTATACGTCCTTACGGTTATGCGATTTGGGAAAATATACAGAAAACTCTCGACGGAATGTTCAAGAAGACAGGACATCAAAACGTAATGATGCCTATGTTCATTCCCGAGTCACTTCTCAATAAAGAAAAGGATCACGTTGAAGGCTTTGCTCCCGAGGTTGCTTGGGTAACTCACGGCGGAAGCGAAAGACTCGCGGAAAGACTCTGTGTGCGTCCTACGTCCGAGACTCTTTTCTGTGAGCATTATGCCAAAATAATACGTTCATACAGAGACCTTCCCAAGCTCTACAACCAGTGGTGTTCTGTTGTAAGATGGGAAAAGACGACCCGTCCCTTCCTCAGAAGCCGTGAATTCTTATGGCAGGAAGGACATACAATGCACGCTACTGCCGAGGATGCAGAGCGCGAGACACTTCAGATGCTCAACGTATATGCCGAGTTTTGTGAAAAGTATCTTGCCATCCCTGTAGTTAAGGGTAGAAAAACCGATAAAGAAAAATTTGCAGGCGCTATGGCGACCTACACAATAGAAGCTCTTATGCACGACGGTAAAGCACTCCAGTCCGGTACGTCGCACAATTTCGGTGACGGCTTTGCGAAGGCGTTTGACATTACTTATCTTGACCGTGACAATCAGCTTAAATACTGTCACCAGACTTCTTGGGGTATGTCCACAAGAATCATTGGCGGTATTATAATGACACACGGTGATGACAATGGACTCGTTCTTCCTCCTGCTATTGCTCCCACTCAGGTTATAGTTGTTCCTATTGCTCAGCATAAGGAGGGCGTTCTTGAAGCGGCGGAAGCTATACGAACACGTCTTGCTGATATCGTCCGCGTTGATGTTGATGACTCTGATAACAGCCCCGGATGGAAGTTTGCGGAATATGAAATGAGAGGCGTTCCGCTCAGACTCGAGATCGGTCCTAAGGACATCGAAAACGGTCAGTGCGTTCTTGTGAGACGTGACAACGGAGAAAAGACCTTTGTTGCTCTTGATAAGATCGAAGAAGCAGTTCCTCAGCTTCTTGCAGATATTACGACTTCGCTGTACGAAAAGGCTCTTGCAAGACGTGAAAGTATGACACATACTGCACATGATATGGATGAAATGTGTGAAGTAGCGGCTAACAAGCCCGGCTTTATTAAGGCTATGTGGTGCGGTGACCTTGAGTGTGAAGAAAAACTCAAGGAGGTTGCCGACGTTACTTCCAGATGTATGCCCTTTGATGGCGAAAGTGTTGGAGACACCTGTGTGTGCTGCGGCAAGAAAGCCACTAAGATGGTGTACTGGGGCAAGGCCTATTAATTACAAAAAATATGCCGCCGATTTTATCGACGGCATAAATTTATTTTAGGATTTATCGGTTCTTGATAGAGTTCTCGTAGCTTTCAACCATTTTCTTAACCATCTGACCGCCTACAGAACCTGCCTGCTTAGAAGTAAGGTCACCGTTGTAACCCTGCTTGAGGTTTACGCCAACTTCCGCAGCTGATTCCATCTTAAATCTATTGAGAGCTTCCTTTGCTTCGGGAACAAGTGTCTTGTTACTAGCCATGATATTTCTCCTTGTGAAATGAATTGTTTTTTTGTTTTAGTTGAAACCCTTTGGTTTCGATATTATTGTTAGTCGAAACACAAAAAATATTACTGTTAATTTTTGTAAACGTAAACAGGTGATTTTATGTCTATTTTCAGAGAAAGAATAAAAAACGTAAACCTTCCGATTATTGCATTAAAGGATTTTGTTATTTATCCTCACGTTACTGCCAGTCTCGATCTTGATAACAGAGAAGTACTGAAGGTGATACGTGAAGCTAATAAGAACTCTAGGCAGATGATTGTTGCAA
Organism: Eubacteriales bacterium; assembly: GCA_045531285.1. Taxonomy (GTDB): domain Bacteria; phylum Bacillota; class Clostridia; order Oscillospirales; family SIG627; genus RGIG6353. Next base: position 1,010 of record JAZSDT010000093.1, on the reverse strand, counting down.
CTCTCAAGGGAGGTATTGACAGTCTTAATCTCGACAGTGTTTATACTACCGCTGCCGTTGTCAATATAAAAAAGAAGGTTATAGAAAAAGAAGACAAGGAAGAGTTTACTGTAGTTGTAGAGGGTGTGTCCCGAGCAGAAATAAAGGAAATAACCTATGTTGGTAAAATTCCTTATTGTTATGCTGAAGTAAGAGAAATTGAAGAGGACAACCCTAAAAAAGAACAGATGGCCCTCAGGGTAATCAGGAAGCTTATGAAGAATTACAGTGAGTTCTTTACAAAAGCCCCTGCAGAATTCGTTGAGCTTGTTGACAGCATAGATGATCCGGGTATCCTTTGTGATTACGTGGGCTCATACATATGCTATAAAACCGAAGATAAAATAAAACTTCTTTCGGAATATGACCTTTACAGCAGAATAGAGCTGCTTCAGTCGATTTTTGCAGAAGAACGAATTAATCTTAAGTTTGAAAAAGAGCTTTTTGATAAGGTTCAATCCAAGCTGGTTGGTATTCAAAAGGAGAATTTCCTCCGTGAACAAATGAGGGTGATACAGTCCGAGCTTGGTGACGACAACGATGACGATCTTTTTATAAAGCTCAATGAAACTGCACTTCCTACCGAAATAGCAAATAAGCTGGACAAAGAATATGCAAAAATGTCCAGAATGTCCATTGGTTCACCGGAAGCAACGATTATTCGTAATTATATCGAAACCTGTCTGGATATTCCATGGTGCAGCTACACCAAGGACAGACTCAGCGTATCAAGAGCTAAGGCTATTCTTGAACGCGATCATTACGGTCTTGAAAAGGTAAAAGAAAGAATCCTTGAATTTATTGCAGTGAAAAAGCTGTCTTCGGACCTTGGCGGACAAATTCTTTGTCTTGTAGGTCCTCCCGGCGTGGGAAAAACTTCTATTGCAAGATCTATAGCAGAAGCACTCGGAAGAAATTACGTCAGAGCTTCTCTTGGCGGCGTTCGTGATGAGGCAGATATCCGCGGTCAC
>JAZSDT010000169.1:0-3975 GCA_045531285.1 Eubacteriales bacterium | reverse complement strand
TGTTTTATTTACAAAAATACGATGATAATTATAAAGGAAAAGATATGTTCGTTGATATAAATCCATATAGAGAAATAGATGCTGATATTACAGCCGAGGAATTTGAGTTGTTTTGCTTAAATACTTTGCAAGCATATGCAGAAAGAGAAAAACTTCAAAATTTTATAATAAAGCACAACCAAAAACTCAAATCTGAAGATGGTACATATCAAATAGATATCTATATTGAATATACGGTTTTGGGGACCCAAAACATTATTTTGGTTGAATGTAAAAAATACTCAAATAGCATAAAAAGGGATATTGTAGCAAATTTATATTCTAAATTGCAAAGTTTGGGAGCCCAAAAAGGAATCATAATATCTACTGCAGGATTTCAAAGCGGTGCTGTTCAGTATGCAGAAAAGCATGGAATTGCTTTATGGCAAGTTTGTAATAATTACGTCAAACATATATGCGCTTCTGCAGATAAGCGAATCTCTGATATAATGAAGTTGCAGCTGGAAGTTGACCGATATTTGCCAAAATATTTTGCATTAGAATGGGATTGCTCGGCTGATTATCCATATACACAAATTTATCCCACAGAAAAAATGCAACAAGATGCAAGAAACAAAGCACTTGATTTTTTGAATAAAAACAATATCAATCCAGACACATATTAATTTTTTTACAAAACCATACCGCATTAAGCTTTATCACTTTAAAGTGTTGACATTTGGTTTTTTATGTGGTACAATCCATTTGGAATCGTGAAATACATATTTTCAGGCTGGTGGGGTTGGTTTTCGGCCCGGTAAAAGTGTCGGTGATACTGAAAGTACAGTATCAAGTGGTCAAAAGCGGTCTTTTTGCCCTTCCCCGACTTTTAAAAAAGCTTGATTTTACGCGGTTTCATAAAATTTAAAATAACGAACTTAAGTGAGTGGGAATAATACCTAAAATGTTGCAAACCCTTTATTATCAAGGGTTTGCGAGGTTTGAAAAAGCCTTGTGACAACGTTTTGACAACAATTTCAGATTATTCATAAATAGTAACCCCCCGGCTAAGCCGGGGGTTCTTCATATGCGGGCAAAGCCCTATGATACTGGCATCGCCTCAAGGCGTACCCTACGACTACCAAATGCAAAAGATTGTTACTTGTTACCCGTAAACGGGTCTACATATTCTTTGAGCGTCATTTGGTCGTGTATCATATCTTCCTTGAGTTGATTTTGTATGTATTCTGCTATCTTTTTAGTGTTCTTTCCTGCTGTATCTACATAGTATCCTCTACACCAGAAACTTCTGTTTCCATACTTATACTTCAGATTTGCATGACGCTCAAAGATAATTAGTGTGCTCTTTCCTTTTAGAAATCCTATAAATCCAGATACACTCATTTTTGGAGGTATCTCCACTAACATATGTATATGGTCAGGACATACTTCTGCTTCAATAATTTTTACTTGTTTCCAATTACATAATTCTCGAAGTATCTTTCCTATTTCTTCTTTATGTTCACCATAAAAAACTTTTCTTCGATATTTGGGTGCAAATACTATATGATATTTGCAATTCCACGTTGTATGTGCTAAACTTTTGTTGTCATTCATTTTGAATGTCCTCCTTTTGATTTGTTTGATGCAGTTGGTAGCCGCATCTTTATTCTATCAAAAGGAGCTTTGCTTTCATATGCAACGCTAAAGCTTTTTTTGAACTCCCCGGCACAGCCGGGGGTTTTCGTTAACAAAAAAACACCTTGGAAACAATCCAAGGTGTTTTCTTCTGTCTGTTACTGTGTCACGTTGTCGACAATTGCATCAAGGGCATTCTGTCCGCTGACGTCTGACGAATCCGCAACACTTGTGCTGACTCTTCCGCTGTCGTCCGATGTGAAAACAATCGTTTTTCCGACACCGTTCATCTTGAGCACAATGACAAGAAGAATCACAAAAATGAGCACAGCCGCACTGATCAATGAGACGACGAGAGCCTTGCCCTTCTTCTCACTTTCACAGGCTTTATAATACTTATCCATTCTCTTCTGAGCTTCTTCCATATTGAATTCGCCCTGTTTCTTCTGCTTTTCTTTCTTTGCCATTTTTCATCAACTCCGACTTGATTATATATTAACCGTTCTTTTTTGTCAATTACGGCTGTTCGGTGACAGGCTTATCCTCACTTTCATGCTCAAAGGAAATGAAATTATTTCTCTTTGCATAAGCCCATCGCATATCAAACACCTCACAGGCACTTGCAGGCATATAAAGCTGATCCCTGTCAAGACGTTTTACGGGAGCTTCAAGCTTTACCTCACCGCGGTCTGTTACGGCAATATCACTGTCCTCGGTAAACTCAGCCTTTCTGCCGTATACTCCGAGTGTAATCTTACCCTTTTCCTTGATGACCGAGCCGCCTATGTATCCGATAAGCACACCAAGAGGTGCATACCACACGCCGTCAATCTCACGGCACGGTGTCTCATACTGACAAAGGCCGAGCTGTGCACCCTTGAACATCATTCTTGTACGGTTGTATTTCGGTGCGATTGCATAAGGTGTGATTTCGTCGTTATCCTTATCGATTGTACATTTGTCAACAATTCTTCCGTCCTCAAAAATTGTTGATGTAAGTGTCATTTTACCGCCGTCAATCTCAACAACAGCAATAACGGAAACGTCCTCCTCCTGAGTGTAGAAAGCAGAGTGCCATACCTTTGACAGTGCTCTTGTGCCCGGAGGATTTTTATTTGAATTTCCGAGCATATAGTGAACAGTACCCTGTGACGGACGTTCAAAAAGCTCCTCATTCTTCATCGGGAAGCTTCGTGAGAAGTTATGCTCGTGACCTGAGAAGCAAAGATCGAGCATCTCAAAGCCCTCACGCATCACGGGATAAGCATCGTAGTTCTGACAGTCCGAGCCTGAATAGCAGATCGGGAAATGATATGAACCGATTTTCCACGTCTTATCGCAGTTTTTAAGGTCGTTTATCATCCACTCATTTACTTCCTCGGGGCCGTTGACACCGATGACCATAAAATGAGCGTTACCGTAGTTGAAGGTATAGTTTTCCGTCTTCCAGTTTTCGGGGCCATTGTCTGCATAAGAGCCCTTGAACTGCTTGCCGAAAAACTCAGCAGGCTCGGAATAGTATCTGCCGATACCGTTCCTGTAATCCTGAAATCCTCGGTTGTCGTGGTTACCGAGTGTCATCATAAACGGGATATGCTCAACAATGCCTGTAAGTCCGCTGAAAGCACCGTTCCACTGAACCTCGTGCTGACCGCAGTCTGTGTTGTCACCGCCCGTGAGGATAAAACGTGCATCGGGATGCTGTCTGAGAGTTTCCTTGAGCACGTGGTTGAAGTATGAGTAATCGGGGCAATCGTGCGGATCACCCTTCTGCTGGTCGGAAACGCAGATAAACTTGAACTTTGTCAGGTTTTCGGGCTCTGTCTCAAAATAAAACTCCTCACTGCGGTTTTCACTGTCACCGCAGGTGTAAAAATACTTTGTACCTGCTTTAAGTCCCTTGAGCTTTGCCCAGTACATATTGCTGATGTCAATATCGCTCTCGAAAACGTCGGTCTGAGCATCGCAACGAAGCCACGTATCGCTGCCGTCCTCACGGTAGAGCACATAACCCTCATTGACATCAATGCAGGTACGCCAAGTGATATTCATTGTGGTTTTTGCATCATCTGCAATACTTATGAAAATATGGTCGGGCTGCTTCTGCGACCCTCTGATTGGTTTTTCTCTCATATTATTACCTCCGTCACTGTGCAAGACTCTGTGAGCTGAGAATCACGGTTGCAGGTTTTCTTTCGTCCGATTCGCAGAGAAGTCGGAGCATCGGCATAGCACGTGATGCCTCTACATAAGAAATGTCACTTGCGGAATTGAGCTTTGAAAGAACCTTCTGGAAAATTGTTGAGCCCTTGGCTACGTTTTCTGCGGTGATATAGTCATCAACCATCTCGCAGATAA
>JAZSDT010000019.1:0-8537 GCA_045531285.1 Eubacteriales bacterium | reverse complement strand
CCATTTTTCTTTCCTCCTTGATTTCAACTACCTCTGCAGTATCTACTTTCTCGGTAGCTGTTGTGTTTGTATTGTTATTATTTTTTATAACCTTTGCTGTTGTGCTCTTCTTCTGAGCTGTTTTTTTCTGCTGTTCCATCGCTATTCTCCTTATTTCTTAAGCCTTTCGGCACTGAGATTTACGATACGCATTGTTTCCTCGTGCGGATTAGCAATAACAAGGCTTGCAACAGGCTTTTTTATCGCTTTTGCCGTAGCATTTTCTACAGCAGCAGTTACAGCCGAAACATCACCCTGTACAATTATAGTAACAAGTCTTCCGCCCATTTTACGCTCCCACGTTACAAGTTCAACATCAGCAGACTTGCACATAATATCAAGAGCGTCAACTGCGGCAGTAACACCTGAAACTTCGATAAAACCAAGTGAATTCATTTTCCGCCTCCTCAATTCTTGTCAAAACCGTGAATTTTGAGCATTTTTTCCGTATCGTCTTCAACGTTAGGAATAACGTAATGCGAAACGACACCGCTCACTCTGTTCGCTGCCTCAACAGCTGCCTCGACAGCTGCTTTAACGTTATCAACAGTTCCACGGAATTTAACTACTACAAGAAGAGGAACGGGAAGCTTATCGGCGTTCGCAGGTTTGTTCTTGTCAAATCGCTCAACAGTTACATCCGCCGCCTTGCAGCCTGCATCACAAGCCGCAAACGCTGTTACGAGGCCAAAAACCTCGACCATTCCAACTGCTTTTCCCATAACTGCATTTTACCTTTCTTACGGGAATACCGCAATCTTAAGACCTTCCATCTTGAGGTTAGTCTCGTGCGCTTCGTTTATCTCAGAAAGCTTATATCTGTGTGTAATAAGCTTATTGAGAGGAATACCTATTGCCTTAGCTCTCTTAAGGAAATCAAACGTTGTTGCATAATCACGAAGAGTGTAAACCCATGAACCAACAGTCGTAATCTCCTTTGAACAAATATCAAAATGGGGGTTGATTGTAGCGTCTCCACCATTGATAAAGAAGCCAAGCTCACAAAGTCCACCGCCACTGCGTATAAACTTATAAATGTTAGCGTGAGCTATAGGAGAACCTGTGCACTGGAATGCGAAATCTGCAAGATAGCCGCCAAAAGCATTCTTAACAGCTTCTGCAAGTGCTTCAATTCCCTTGTGCTCCTTAAAGTTAACAGTTTCTGTTGCACCCATCTCACGTGCAAATTCCAAACGCTTAGCTTCACCGTCAATAGCTACTATGTTCTCAATACCCATTGTACGGAGAATCGCAATACAGATAAGTCCTATAGGACCGCAACCCTGAACTGCAACTCTTGAATTGAATCGAAGAATTCCCGTTGTCTTAGCACGCTCAACAGCATGGATAAGAACCGCACTGGGCTCAATAAGAATTCTTGAATCAAGATCAAGATTAGAAACGTTAAATACTGTAGAACCGCCTCTTACTACTATGTAATCAGCAAACCAACCGTTGAGGTGAGTGTCATCATCAGGAATAAGTCCATATACGTCGGCACCGCCAACGTTCTGCTTGTTAAGGTCAAACATTGTGATATCAGGATTATCCTTGAAAATCATACAAGTAACAACCTTATCACCAATATTAAGAGGCTTGCCTGCACTGTCCTTCTTAACGTTCTTACCCATCTTTACAATCTCACCTGTACCCTCGTGACCGAGAACAACAGGGATGAGACCGAAGGGATCGCGCTTAAATTCGTGAGCATCTGTACCACATACGCCACAGCCTTCAACTTTGACAAGTATATCGTCGTCGCCTATCTCGGGGATAGGAAACTCTACTATATCATAGTGTTCGAGCTTTGTGAGCATAGCAGCACGTGAAGTCTTGGGAACGTCAGCTGTAGCTACTTTTGCAGCTGTAGTTGTTCCGCCGTTCATATTAGCAAGAACTTCTTTAACGATAGCTTCAATCTGCTCGGATTTAATATCCATTTTTATCGCTCCTTTATATCATATTTTCAAATACGTGTTTTGCATAGTCAGCCAGTGCCGTATCCTGCTCTTCAGAGCCACCGGAAATACCAACAGCACCAACAATATCATTTCCGCGCTTTAAAACTTCACCGCCGCCAAAAATCACTATCTTACCTTGATTGGTAAACTGGATACCGTAAAGAGGTGCTCCGGGGGCAGCTAGAGTTGAAAGCTGTTTTGTAGACATTTTGAGAGAAGCGCAAGTAAACGTTTTGTTTACCGCTACGTCATAACTAGCAATATATGCATCGTCCATACACTCTACCGCAATTATTCTCGCGGATGCATCGGACACAGCAACAACTGCTTTTACTCCCATTTCGGCAGCTTTTTCTTCCACCTTATAAATCAGTTGTCTGGCAAGAGACAAGGTAACGTTATTAGTAGTTCTGAAGCTTGCCGTATCTGCTTTTTTGGAAAGAACGTCGCTGACTACATCATTGATTATTTTATCAATGTTAGCATTCATAAGAATACACCTAATTATTTGCCAAGCTGTGCAAGAACCTTCTTAGTGATTTCTGCAACTACCGCATCATCATCTGACGACTTGCAGGTGCAAGAACCGCCGCAACCGTGGCAACTGGGCTTACCAGCCTTAGCGTTAGGACAAAGGTCAGCAGGATGCTTACCTGTCATACCAAACTGCTTTCTGATTTCGTAAAGTCTCTGAACCTGAGCGTCTGAAAGCTGTTTGGGACCACCAAGAACCTTTGACTGGTAAAGAAGCTGAGCATAGAACTCAAGAGACTCCATCTTGTGATATGCAGCAAGAAGAGAATCTGAATATGCAAGTGCACCGTGGTTAGCAAGAAGCACTGCATCATAATACTGAAGATACTTTGAAACAGCATCGGGAATTTCTTCTGTAGAAGGTGTGCCGTACTCTGCAATCGGAACACATCCAAGAGCGATTACTGCCTCAGGCATAATAGGCTCTGTAAGAGGAATTCCTGCGATAGCAAAGCTTGTTGCATAAGAAGGATGAGCATGAACAACGCTCTTTACGTCAGGTCTTTCCTTGTAAACGCGCATATGCATCTTAATCTCAGATGAAGGCTTAAATCCTGCATTTGCCTGGATTACCTTGCCTGTAGCGTCAACCTTACAGATATACTCGGGAGTCATAAATCCCTTGCTCACACCTGTAGGAGTGCAAAGAAATTCGTTGTCGCTGATTTTAACGGAAATGTTACCGTCGTTAGCTGCAACCATTCCTCTGTTGTAGATACGCTTACCAATTTCACAAATTTGTTTTTTGATCTCGTATTCTGAAGTCATAGTCTTTTCTCCTCTATTATAATTATTTTTTTGATTACATCTTTTCACACTTAAATTTTACCATCAACACAAGTATATGTCAATAGGTTTTAAGTGATTTTTTGTTGACTTTTGCAAGTTTTGTGTTGATTTAGTTGGTTTTTGTCAGTTTCTAATGAAATCAAGGAGTTCTTCGATTCCATGATTTTCATAGCTACTGGTAAAAAATACCCGCTCACATCCTGATTCCTTAAGCCACATTTCAGCCATATCCGGTCGAGCATCAGGGGCATCACACTTGGTTACAATCCCCACTACAGGTCTGGTTGCCAGTCCTGCAATGCAAGGAGGAAACAAAGTATAGTGCTCTGTAGCCGAAGCTACAAGTCCAATAACATCGGATTCATAAGAATACACTCCCAAAGCTCCGCCAAGCGTCTTGGTTTCAGCATACTCACCGGGAGTATCAATTATAAAATCATCAAAGCCGACGTACTGCGTTTTATGATACTCAAGCTTTTCATTTTTCAAAGCGGAAATCAGCGTGCTTTTTCCGGCTTCGCTTCTTCCCATCAATATCAATCGCTTCATGTTCTTGTAATTTCGCAAACGGTAAATCCGAGCTTTTCTTTCGCATATCCAACTGCTGCGGCCAGCGATTCTGTAACCTCGGACACCGTACCTGTTATTATCAAAGTACCACTGAATCGGTCCACGAATCCAAGTGTGGCACCGGAAGTTTTAAGTGCGATGTCGGCGGCTATCACAGCATATTCAGCAGGAGACATAGTCACAATGCCGATTGCCGAACGCACAGAATAATCCACCGTCGGATCAAGTCCAAGCTTTCTGTACAGAATATCATCGGGGTTTGCAATAATATGAGCCAGTGTTATCTGTTTACCGGGTACAAGCTCCTGGATTATTCGCTGTTTTATTTCTCCGTCCAAACGTTCCAAAATATCACCTCTGTCTATCCGCCAATATTAACCTTTAATCCCGAGCGTTCCGCTACTTCTTTGAGAAAAAGCATTTTTTCTTTAGTAGGACTCTGAACGTCACCCATTTTATATTCTCTGCCAAGACCAACGTACTTGTCATAACCAAGCCTATGGTATGGCAGAAGATTCATTTCACGAACACCGTGGAGCGTTTTGGCAAAATTTGCTATATCGTTTATCTCGCTCTCCGTGTCGTTAAAACCGGGAATTACCGGAACTCTTACAACGAATCTGTTTGCCAGCTCTGAAACGCGTTTTGCATTTTGAAGTATCAACTCATTCTTCATAGTTGTGAACTCTTCGTGTTTAGCAGAATTCATGTGTTTTATATCTACAAGAAAAGTGTCAATATAAGGAATGAGTGGTTTAATCATATCAAAAGGAACACAAAGCGTTGTTTCTATTGCGGTGTTTATGCCGTGCTCTTTGCATGTTCTTAAAAGAGCCAAGGCAAAATCAGTCTGGCAAAGCGTTTCTCCTCCCGAAAGAGTTAAACCTCCCCCGCTTCTTCTGTAGAAGATGCGGTCTCTCTTAACAACTTCAAACACTTCCTCGACTGTTACGTCTCGCCCTATCGTTTCGGTTTTTCCGTTTTTAACCATTGTCTCAATGTCGTATTTTTGAGACTCAGGATTACAGCACCACCTACAACGAAGCAAGCACCCCTTCAAAAACACTATTGTTCTTATTCCGGGACCGTCGTGTGTTGAAAACTGTTGTATATCAAATATTCGTCCTTTGACCTTAAGGTCCTTATTCTGTTCCATTAAAACATACCCTGTTCGGTTCTGTTAATTATATCATCCTGCAATGACTTTGAGAGCGTTGTGAACAGCGCACTGTAACCGGCTACTCTAACTACAAGTCCTTGATACTTTTCGGGATGAGCCTGGGCATCTCTAAGAGTTTCACGGCTAACAACGTTAAACTGAACGTGACTGCCCTTTTGATCAAAGTATCCTCTGATAAGAGCTATAAAGCTTTCGATTCCCGACGTGCCCTCAAGTGCAGAAGGATGGAATTTCATATTAAACAGCGTACCGTTGGAAGCAATTCCGTGGTCAAGCTTAGAAACTGAGTTTGCTGATGCAGTGGGGCCGTGAACGTCTCTGCCTGCTGAAGGTGAAACGCCGTCTGCAACAGGCGTATAAGCATATCTTCCATCGGGAGTTGCTCCGGTCTGAGCTCCAAGAGGAACGTTAGCTGATACAGGATATAAACCAGCCTGGAACATACCGCCGCGAGGATTCTTGTACTTTTCAAGAGGCTTCGTATATGTATAAGCAACGTCTCTTGCAAGCGCGTCAATGTCCTCTATATCGTTACCAAACTTAGGAGCATCCAGTATCATTTCACGAATCTTTGCATATTTTTCGTTGTTGTTCTGAGCAAGGACTGTTTTGGTGATTTCAGCAATTTCCTTTTCGCCTACTTCTACACCCTTCTGTTTAAGCTCCTTAACAACCTTTGTGACGATCTCGGTAGAATCCGTCTTGCCGTAGTTATTAGCAAGTGCCTCTTTAAGTTCAGCAAGAGTAAACTTCTTTTCTTCAAACACAAGCTTACGTATCGCGTAAAGTGAGTCTGCCATATTTGCAATTCCAAAGCCCTGAGGACCTGAGAAATTGTAAACTGCACCGCCTTGTTCGGGTGTTTTACCTCTCTTGATACAGTCATCGATCATAGATGCAAGATAAGGAAGAGGACATCTTTCTGCATGAGCAATATCAATTGCATTATTAGCGTTTACCATAAGACCTATCATATAGTTCATATGCTCTTTGTAAGCGTCGTAAAACTCTTCAAAGGTTGTCATATCTTCTATCTTTTTAGTCTTAACACTTATTTGCTTACCGTTGTCTACGCCGCTCGAAAATACAAGTTCAAGAGGTCTGCACATATTAAAGAATGCAGCATCGTGCCAGCCCCAAGTTTTACCTGACTTCTGGGGTTCAACACATCCGATAATGTTATAATCTCTTGCATCCTGCATCGTGAGTCCTCTGCTGACGAGTGCAGGAATGATAACTTCGTCGTTATAATAAGCAGGTAAACCAACGCCTGTACGAGTAAGCTCAGCTGCCTTAACAAGGAATTCGTGAGGAGTTTTATTCCAAACGCGAACAGAGAACGAAGGCTGAGGAAGAAGAACGTGCATTGTTGCGGCAATCGTCATAAACGACAAGTCATTTGTAGCATCCTCGCCATCAATTGTTTGACCGCCGGCAATGAGGTTCTGGAACGTACCGTATCCTGCGAAGCCTTGTGCTGATGCATCGTCTCTTACCTTACTTATATCGTTAAATTTAATCCAGAGACAGTCGATAAGTTCCTGAGCAAATCCTTTATCAAATCCGGGCTTATTCTTATCCATCTCATAATACGGATACATATACTGGTCAAAACGTCCGGGAGAAATTGAGTGACCGTTGGATTCGGTTTGCAAAAGAAGTTGTACAAACCAGAACGACTGACATGCCTCATAAAAGCTTTCAGCAGGGTTCGCAGGAACTTTGGAGCAATTGAGAGCAATCTGCAAAAGCTCCTTCTTGCGTTTTGAACCGCTTTCTTTTTCAGCCATTTCAAGAGCAAGCTTTGCATAACGTGTAGCATATGTAATCGCAGCTCGGCATGACATAATTGTAGCTTCCAAAAAAGCAGACTTTGTAACAAAATCAGCATCGCCAACGTTTATTTTGCCAAGCTCCTTTTCTGCTTCTGCAATTATTCCGTTGTAACCAAGCGCAAGAACCTTATCGTAATGAACACAAACATGTCCGACACCATTATAAAAATAGTTGCCCGGAGTGAATATATTATGTTCTATGGCAGTAACTGTCTCGGTAGCCATATATGAAGTTGCAAGCTCGCTGGTAGTTTTTCCCTTCCAGTACTTAAACACTTCGCTGAGAATCTTCTTGTTTTCATCAGAGATGTAAAAAGGGTCGGCACTTCTGGTTGCAAGTGTGTCAAACTCTTTTTCTACCCAATCAAACGAAAATTCAGGGAAAATCTGACAGCTCTTCGACGCAACGGTCGAGCTTCCGACAATAAGCTCATTATCCCTGATTGTAACGGGAAGATTTTCGCATATGTGCTTAAACGCCTTTGCACGTCTAATAACCATTGGTTCTCCTTCAGTCTCCTTGTATGACTGTGTAAGAAGAACTGCTCTATCGCTTTCTATCTGCGGACGAGCATCAAACAGTGCTTGCTTGAGAAGATCTATTCTCGGCGTTTTTTCTGGTGTTTCCACCGTATAATTTTTCATTATTTCACCGCCTTAATTAAATTCTATTTTTCCCTATTTATCATTATACACGTAATTTGGTATTTGTCAATATTTTTGTTGTGTTTTTTTGAGATTATTAATTGTTTGGTACAAAATCAATGTTGTTTTGTGTGGTTTTGTAACAAACGTATGTTGTTTAATATATCACCGAGCACCGTTTCAGCCGAATTTGAACTCATGGCACACACTTCTTTCAATTTGTTGCTCTTATCCCCTATAGACCAAGAGTATTTGGAATGTGACATCATAGGTATATCGTTATCCGCATCCCCTATTGCTACAGTCTCAAATTTGGAAATTCCAAGTTTTAACTGCAAATCAGCCAAAGCAACGCCTTTGTTGGCATAAGGAGAAACAAATTCAGCAAAATAGCCGTCAGAATAATGAACACGGAAATCTTTCGTGTCAACGAGGTCAAAACATCTTGTCTCAGCTGAAATCTTAAAAATTTCATCCTTGATTTCAAATGCTCGTGAGATTTTTACGGGAGTCTTCCCAAAAAGCTCGGGTCTGGGATTATCGCCTATCAAATACGCTTTGGTAAGAGAGTAGAGCGTTGCCCTCTTATAAATATCACCGTCAAAAAACACTCCAAGAGATGATAAAGAAAAATGCTTTTTGAATATTACTTTATCGTTTTTTACAGTAACTGCACCGTCATCACAAATAAAGTAGATATAATCTGCAACATCACGCAACAGTGCGACAAGCTCAGAATAAGTTCTTCCTGATGCAATTGCAAAACTAACACCGTGCGAAACAAGCTCCTTAATATATTCTATTGTAGTTTTTGAAACGCTCCTTTGACCATATGGTAAAAGCGTACCGTCAAAATCCGACACAACAAGTTTTGTCATCATTATTTCTCCCATTGCATTTATCCGTATATATTATATAATCTATGTTTTGATTTGTCAACAAAACAAAAGCAAATATATTATTCTAAATCTCCGTAAAAACAGT
>JAZSDT010000171.1:0-2155 GCA_045531285.1 Eubacteriales bacterium | reverse complement strand
CTATCGCCGAGTGATATTCGCTACGCGAGCTTGGGAGGCGAATATAATATCACTGCGACCATCGGGAGCAATATCACTGTTGCTTGCAACAATATCACGCTGACACGGTCAGCATATCACTTCCAATTTGATACTGCATTTTTTATATATTCAATTCGTTAATCGATTTTACCGATGAAGCGGTAGTAGATCTCTATCTCTTGGTCGCGGTATCCGTCCTCGGTTGTTGTGCCTTGGTGGATAACGATTTTCTCAATCAGTTCGTTGAGCAGAGGGGCTGTCAATTCCGTGATCTCGGTGTACTTCCGTATCAGTGAGATCCAACGCTCAGCGTTTCGCTCGGTTTCGGCGTTTTCGGACAGCTTGGTTTTGAGTGCTGAGATCTTTTCTTCAAGCTCCATCTGCTCGTCTTGATACTTGTGCAAAAGCATATCGTAATTACGCTCGGCAATTTTGCCCATCGCGTGATCCTCATATAGCTTTGCAAACATCGTATCAATTTCCTTTTGCCGCTTAAGAGATTTGTTAAGCTCTTTTTTGGCAATATCCGTTTCGCTTACCCGTTGCTTTTGACCGTTTTTCAAGAGATGGTCTAATAGCTGTTTTTCATCTTTTTGCGCCAATGATACCCAATACTGAAGTCTCACAAGAACCACATTACACAAGGTCTTATAATTGATAAGATGATTCGTACACCTTTCTTTGCCGTATTGAGCGTAAGTTGAACACTCAAACGCGCGATAAACGCTGTCCTTGTATTTCCTTTGCTTGATCCTCATCGAGCTCTCGCAATCAGCACAACGGATCAATCCCGCAAAGATGTGCGTCGAGCCGCTTTTGCATGGGCGCTTTCTTTGATTTACGTGAGCTTGTACTTGCTCCCATACATCTAATGAGATCAGAGGTTCATGTGTGTTCTCCACCCGATACCAATCATCCTCATCTGACAAATACTGCTTTTTGTTCTTAAATGAAACGTATTTACGTCGGTAATGGATGCTATTACCGATGTAGGTCTCATCTCGCAAGATAAAGCCTATTTGCGGATTTGTCCAAAGATACTTTTGACTTTCGGGTTTGCCCTCAAACAGATGTGAAAAGAATCCGTATCTTTCGTATTGCCTCCAAGATGGACTGGGTATCTTCTCGGCTTCTAAAGCTCTACGAATGCGATTCGGTCCCATTCCCGTGGTCGCAAGGGTGAAAATCTTTCGTACCACCCACGCGGTCTCCTCATCGGGAACGATCTTTCCCTTAATAGTCTCGTGCTTAACGTATCCGTAAGGAGCGCAATATCCCGATCTTGCACCATTCTCAAACCGAACCTTCATAGCGGCTTTCACCTTTTTCGATGTCTGCCTTGCGTGCATCTCATTGAGAATGTTCAGAAACGGTGCGATCTCACTTTCACCCTTTTCGCTATCCACGCCGTCGCTGATCGCGATATAGCGAACGCCTTTAGAGGGAAAATAGATCTCTGTGTACTGTCCCGTTAAGATATAGTTTCTGCCGAGACGGGAAAGGTCTTTTGTAACAACGCAATTGATCTTTCCGTCCTCAATATCATCGAGCATTCTTTGAAATCCGGGACGTTCAAAATTTGTACCCGAATAACCGTCATCAACGTATT
This sequence comes from Eubacteriales bacterium, assembly GCA_045531285.1. Classification (GTDB taxonomy): domain Bacteria; phylum Bacillota; class Clostridia; order Oscillospirales; family SIG627; genus RGIG6353. The sequence continues at coordinate 525 of JAZSDT010000171.1, read as the reverse complement.
CGTCAACAAGCCTCAGCCCGTGCTCTCGGCAATATTGAGTAAGCATCTGTCTTTGGTTGGATATACTGACGCTTTCGCCGTGAACGTCATCGTCACAGCTAAGTCTTAAATAAATTCCTGTATTGTAGATTTGTTGTTTCAACTAAAGTGGAGCCAATAAATTGGATTAGAAAATGCAGCTTATCGACCCCACTTGGTCCTTCATTGATGCCACTTCATCAATGGTTTTTCATATTTAATTGATCATTCTAATATGATGACACGATTGCCCGAACCGCATAAATTAGGTTCACTCTTGGCCTTGTGAAATTTCAACGCAAAGAGTCCTGTGTCCTCTTATATTATGCAACAAAATCCATTCTATGTCAACCGGTTTTTAGAAATTGGAACTGTCTCATTAAAAATGCAGCATGCATATGCTTTTTGCGCAGCAAAAAGGGCGAGGATCTTTCCTCGCCCGCATTTTTATGTATAGCAAGGGGCTCGTCGGATTTTGAGCAGAAATCTTCGTTTTTCGCCCGTGAG
>JAZSDT010000146.1:0-11609 GCA_045531285.1 Eubacteriales bacterium | reverse complement strand
ATAATTTCAACAAAAAAGAAGTGACCCTTGATTGCTTTCCTTTACAAACAATCAAGGGTCACTTATGCTCACTCTTAATATCTATCATCCTTTGTTTACCTCTCTTTCTTAGTTTTCCTTCTGCTACATCATCATAATTCTTTAAAACGCACTCGTATTCTTTTTTCTCAGAGGAGAATCACTTATTTTAAGATATGTATTTTTGCTGCAAAAGGATTTTTTCGATACCTTGCAATGAAGCTTTTAAATCATGATTTGAACTGATTTTCATTCCATCTATATTAAGCGTATCACCGCCGTGTTTTAATTCTCCTTTTTGTTCAAACCCTGCTTTATTTTCTTCATACCAAAGTATTAAATTTAATTGCCCATTGGAGTGTACCTTCCTTTCTTCACTTAAAGTATATCACGGTTTTGCATTATTTTCAATTGACAAAAATGCAAAACATTAATCCCTGTTTTTGTGCATCAAAGAGAAATTCTACGTCAACGCAAGATTTTTCTTTACATCACAGCAAAGTTATGATATAATTAAAATGTTGAGGGCGTAATAATCGAGAAATTTCCTATAAAGCAAAAAAGCGGCTAGCAGCCGCTGGCAATGCTCGCCTATCGTAACTTTTGAGTATAGCCCTACAATGTAAAACGGCGAGGCTGTTTTAATGCAATTTCCTAGTATATAAAAAAAGCTGTTAAAAACTCTATTCGAGTTTTTAACAGCTTTTAATTTATCTTTTAAGCAATACTTCCTTTTCGTACTTCTTAACCTCATCAAACCAGGAAGCATCTCCTGTAACACCGCATTCCTCGCAGTAATGCTGCCATACGTCTCCAAAAGGAAGCGTCTTGCACTCCTCCATCATTACCATAAGCTCGGTAAGCTGATTTGTGTCCTGAAGCTCACGGAGCTTGGCGTTTGGTGTACAAAGAGCCGAAAGCAATGCCTTCTGCCAGCTTCTGATTCCAACTGCCCAAGCAGCGATACGGTTAATGCTTGCATCGAAATAATCCAGAGCCATATATACTCTGTCAAGAGCATCACAGCGTACGATCTCCTTTGCAATTTCCTTTGTCTCGTCATCAAAAAGAAGCACGTGGTCGGAATCCCAACGAACACCTCTTGTAATATGTAAAGCGATCTCGGGGAAGAAAGCAAGGAGAGCGGGTACCTTATCGGATACCACCTCGGTGGGATGGTAGTGACCGTTGTCCATCAAGGGCAGACAGCCGTCGTGAGTTGCCGCAAAGGTAAGAGAAAACTCAGCCGAGCCTGCGGTAAAGGATTCAACACCGATACCGAAAACCTTTGACTCAACACAGGGCTTTACAAGGTTCTTGTCAAAAGGCTCCGCCAAAATTTCTTCTATGGACTCCTTGTATCTGATTCTGGGTCCCATTCTGTCAGCAGGGATATCCTTGTATCCGTCGCCTGTCCATATATTCATAACACAGGGGATACCCGTTTCTTTTGCAAAATATTCGGAAATTCTGATACAAGCCCTTCCGTGTTCTATCCAGAAGCGTCTTGTTTCCTCGTCGGGACTGGAAAGCGTAAGTCCGTCCTTTACCTTTGGATGTGAGAAGAAGGTGGGGTTGAAATCAAGTCCCATTCCCCTTTCCTTTGCAAAGTCTACCCACTTTTTAAAGTGCTTGGGTTCAAGCTTGTCTCTGTCAACGTATCCGTCCTCGAAAATAGCGTAGCAGGCGTGTACGTTTACCTTCTTTGCACCGGGGCAAAGAGACATTGCCTTATCCATATCCGCCATAAGCTGATCGGGAGTTGTAGCCTTACCCGGATAGTTACCGGTAGTCTGTATTCCTCCTGTCAACGGTCCGTCATGGTCAAAGCCGATAACGTCATCACCCTGCCAACAATGTATAGAAACAGGTATATTCTTAAGCTTTGCAATAGCTGCATCCGTATCAATGCCAAGCTTTGCATATATGGCTTTCGCCTCATTGTAACGACTCATGGTATTCTCCTTTATTTAAAATTTTTTTATTATTGCAACAGTGTTTTCTCTGAGTGTAAATTCGTTGGGATTCAGCTCGGTTTTTGTCATAAAGTTTTCCTTGTCCAGAATATACACGTAAAATCCGCAAGGAAGGTCAAGCTCTACCTTGGTGTCCTGACCGATGTTGGAGAGGATCACAGATTTCTTGTCTCCGTCACATCCCGCAATAGCATATACTCCGTCACCTGCCAAGCATTCTACCTCGTTGCCCAGTGCATAAAGCTCACCAAACGCCTTGAATGCGTAATACACGCAGGACGGCTCAAAGGTAGCAAGGTCATAAAAGCCTCCGTAAGCCGAAACCGAAACGTATCTTGCGTCGTAGTACATCAGCATATCGGTCTTCTTGTGCTGCATAGCTATCATAATTGCCATATCGTTGGCAGAAGCGTAGGAAGAAGAGGTGTTCAGCTTTCTGTTATGTGAAAGATTCCATTCGTTGAGATGTGTTTCAATATGTCCCAAACTATGCTCGCAAAGGACTCTGTCCACAAAATCCGCCTCGTAGGGAATGATATCGACACCGCCGTATGTATGCCAAGAAAAGAAGTCAATGGGAGAGCCATGCTCCTTTACGTACTTGATAAAGTTAATAAAGAAGTTTATGCGGTAGTCCTCCTTTGCGGAGTTGTAACGCTCACCTTCGCGCTTCGGGGCATCAATGCCGTACTTTTCAGGATTTCCGAAAATTCCGTAGAATCCGCAAGCGGCATAACCGCCCACCTTTATCTTGTCGCCGAAGCACTCCTTTAAGTGCTTTGCGGCAGTGTCATAGAGAGCATAATACTGCTCAGCCGTTCCCGTCCACATTTGGTTTTTTTCGGGAATATCGCGGTTTTCCGGCTCATTCCATATTTCCCAATACTTTATATTGAAATAAAATCCGTCTGCCCATCCCTCGTTGTAATGACGGATAACGTGCTCGCAAATCCTTGCCCACTTTCCGTAATCCTTTGGAGGATGTATGCGGTAAGCCTTGACGTTGCACTGATTCTCAATTGTAACGCCGAGTCTGAAATAAGGCTCAACACCGTAGCTCATCAATCCCTTGATAAGCTCATCGGTAAATGCAAAATCATAGGATGACTCATCGTTTTCATCGGCATCGAAATCCCTGAAAATGTTGGGGATATCCACGTATCTGTTGCTGCCGAAGGCTCCGCCAACGTCGTGCAGTCTGGAATAAGGAATATTTGCGTCCTTCAATATCTCGATGGGCGAAAAATCAATTGATGCAAATCCGCCTCTGAAGGGAGGCTGTCCCACAGCGTGCATTGGCTTTATTTTTTTTATTACCTTGTCAAAATTAATACTTATCTTCATAGCTATTCACCGCCAAATTGTATTATTTTTATTTTAACACATTTATTTGTATTTTTCAAGTGTTTTTATTTCGTATGCGCCCTGAGTCAGCCGGAAAACAGCTCTGCCGTTTTCTTTGCTGTCATCTCGCAAGACAACCGTTGCAGAGGTGGGAATTACAAAATTATAGGTAACTGTTTCCTTATCTCGCGTCCACTGACTGACAATTCCTCTGTATTCAGCCCTTGCTCTGTTTATTCTGCCCTTCGGGTCTGTAACAGGCTCAAGAAGAAAATGTTCAAATCCGTTTTTGTCAGGCTTGATACCGCAAATCCCCGAGTAAAACCACTCTGCCACTGCACCGTATGCATAGTGGTTGAAGGAATTCATATTGACGTCACCGAATCCGTCCTTTTGAGTAAAGGAGTTCCAACGCTCCCACATTGTAGTAGCGCCCTGATCAAGTGAGAATAACCAACCCGGGTAGCTGTGGCTGAACAACAGGTCATAGGCAAGGTCACTCATATGGCATTCAGTGAGCACCGAGCAAATATGCCCTGTACCAACGAAGCCTGTTGTGAGAGTCCTTCCACTGTCAAGGATGCTCTTCTTCAATCCCTTTATGCAATTGTCCCTTACCTCTCCCGACACTATTCCAAATTTAAGACACAGGACATAAGCGCACTGCGTTGTGAATATCAAGCTATTATTCTTTACGTACTTTTTGTGCCAGCTGTCACGAAATTCGTTGTACAGCTCCAGATAATAATCGTCTTTGCCAAGGGCTTGTCCCATCTCCCACATTGCCCACAGGCATCTGAGAAAATGACAGTCTGCAATGTATTGCTTATCCGTACCGTCAACGGCAAGCCAATCTCCGTGCTTACCAACAGGTCCCTTGGGCTCAAGGGTAAGAAGATATGCAATATAGTCCTCCATGGACGGATAATGCTCCTTAATGAGCTCTTTGGCACCGTACATTTTCCAAAGCAAGTAGGGTACGAGCACTCCTGCGTCACTCCACGCTGTACTGCCTCCGAAAGCCCAGCCCTGTGGGTTGGTATTGTCAACGTTGATTCTGGGAACAACGTCGGCATAACAGCCAAAGAAATCCTTTTGAGAGTCTCTCAGGTCACCCAGCCACTTTGCCATAAAGGGCTGAATATCTGCAATATATGCCGCCGCAGGCGCAAAAGCAAGAGTGTCACCCGTCCAGCCAAGACGTTCGTCTCTTTGCGGACAGTCGGTGGGAACCGACAGGTAGTTGTCCATCATTCCCCAATAGCAATTGGAGTACAGGCGGTTTATTTCCGGGTTATCTGTCTCAAAGCTGCCTGTTTCCTCCAGCTGTGAGCCGAGAAATTCAAATACTACGCTATCTATTTCTACGTCGTCACTTGCCTCTATCTCTATGTACCTGAAGCCAAAAAAGGTATGTGTGACAAAGTATTCCTCAACGCCCTCGCCTGAAGCAACAAAGGTCATTCTGGACAAGGCGGAACGGTAGTTTTCTATATACGCACTTCCCTTGGGGCCGTCGTTTTTGTCTCTTCTCATTCCGGTATTGTTAAGCATTTCGGCAAAGTACACTGTTATCACAGTACCCCTTTTTGCCGAAAATCTGATACGGGGTCTGCCCACGGTGTTCTGCCCTCCGTCCAGCTGTAGGGTTGCACCCTTGGGAATCAATTTATTATATTCAATTACGTTTATATGACCGAAGTCACTTTCGTCTTGCGTTGCACCGTTATAGAGAATGGCTTTCTGGGGAATAATATTGAGCTTTTCCTTCACTCTTACAAAAGGACCGAAATGAGGGACGATGTCTCCTGCGGGAGCTTTGCACACAAGAGCCCGACTCCAGTCATACTCATCGCTTTGTCTGTGCACGTCAGGCAATCTCAGGTCGCAGTATTCTCCGTCGTAAATATCCGCAAAGGTTATCCTGCCTCCCACACAGGTTTCCCAGCTTTCGTCAGATGCAAAAATTCCGCTGTCGGTCTCTATCTCGCACACAAAAGCAAGGGGCTGGTTGCCGTACACACCTTGGGAGATTCGGCATCCGTACCAGCCGGGTGAGACACAGGCTGTCAACGTATTGTTTTCCTTACAAAGATGAGTAACGTCGTATTCGTATTCAAAAATTCTAAATCTGTAGTCGGTCCATTCAGGCTTCATTTCATCACGTCCCACACGCTCGCCGTTGACGTAGACGTCAAACAAGCCGCGTGCAGTAGCTCTGAGTACAGCTCTTTCGCCTTTTTTTAATTTAAACTTGCCTCTCACAAGGAGCAGTCCTTCTCCGCTTTCAAGAGGTATGCTCTTGGAGTTAAAACGTCTGTTTTCCCAGCCGTTTTTCCATATATCTGCCCAAGTCTCGGCTATCTTTTTACCCACAAGACTTTTGTCTGTAATAAACTTGCCTTGCTTCATAATTACCTCCAGACCTTACTTCGACTAAATTATAAACAAAACAATTAACAATGTCAATATTGACTTTTACTATTGCCTGTGATAAAATACTCCCAAGAGGTGATTAAAATGAAAATGAACGAGCTATTTGTTGATTTTGGCGGCGGCTGGCTTTTGCAGGTTGCAAACCGCTCCACCTGTATGATGAATTCCTATTTTATAAAAACACCCGAAGGCAAAAACGTAATAATGGACGGCGGCTACTACGGTAGCGAGGATGCCCAGCATCTTCTCGAACTCATCAAGGACAACGGCGGAGTGGTTGACATTTGGTTCATTACCCACGCTCACAGTGACCATTACGGAGCACTTTCGTGGATGCTTGAGCACAGTGACAAGCTTGATATAGAAATTAAAGAGCTTTACTACACCTTCCCCGATATTGATTGGCTTGAGAAGGCAGAAGACCCCAAGGTACGTCCTCTGGTTGAGACCTTTTATGCAGGTGTTGAAAAGCACTCTCTTAACGTAAAGCCTCTTATAAAGGACAGCGTTATAGAATGCGGCGGTATGACCTTTGAGATTCTCAACGACATTAAGGGCTATGAGGATATAAAGGTAAATCCAATTAACAACACAAGCATTGTAATAATGGCGCATTTTCCCAAGCGTAACGTACTTTTCCTGGCAGACCTGGGTGTAGAAGCAGGAGACGCCATTCTCCAAGACAAAGGAGAGGCGGCAGTACGATGCGATATTGTACAAATGGCGCACCACGGTCAGCAGGGTGTAAACCGCCGTTTTTACGAGGCAGTACAGCCAAAGCTCTGTCTTTTCCCAACTACCGATTGGATATGGAACAACGATTTTGGAAACGGACCGGGTACCGGCCATCTCAAAATTGACGAAACACGCAAGTGGATGGAAGAGCTTGGCGCTGTGGCAATGTGTCTTGGCTTTATGGGTGATTATTTATTGAAATAACGGTTAAACTATCCTTCGTAATAAATTTTACGAAGGATAGTTTTATGTGTACAGCTATAAATTTTAACGGATATTTCGGAAGAACTCTCGACTACGAGGTTGGCTTTGGCGAGGAGGCTTTGACGTTGCCTCGGAGATATCGCTTCCATTTCCGTCACAAAGAGGCAGTTGACAGCTCCTTTGCAATCAGCGGAATGGCAAAAAAAGAAAATGGCTATCCCCTTTTTTTCGATGCCTTAAACGAAAAGGGACTAGCCATGGCAGGCTTGAATTTTGTGGGCAATGCCTTTTTTACCGAGGCAAAGAAAGGCTCGGTTGCGTCCTTTGAGCTGATTCCCTATATACTTTCTCAAGCCCAAAGCGTTGGGGAAGCAAAAGAGCTGTTAAGTGAAATTGAAATTGCTTCCACTTCTTTTTCTCCCGACCTGCCTCCGTCACCGTTACATTGGATGATAGGCGACGTAAACGAAAGCATTGTGGTAGAAAGCACGTCCCAAGGGCTTGACGTGTTCCAAAACCCCGTAGGAGTATTGACGAACAACCCTCCGTTTCCCTATCAGATGATGAATCTCAACAACTATATCGGCATCACTGCAGGTCCAAGGGCAAACGGTTTCTCACACAGCTTTGAATTAAAACCCATCTCGCGAGGGATGGGGGCTATGGGACTGCCGGGAGACTGGTCCTCACCCTCAAGGTTTGTACGTGCAGCCTTCGTAAGAGAGAATGCCGTAAAAGAAAGAAGCGTCGCTCACTTTTTTAATATAATGTCAACGGTTGCCGTTCCAAAGGGCTGTATGCTTTTGGATAATTCGGAAATAGAGTACACCCGTTACCTATCGTGTATGGATCTGGAAAAGGGAAATTACTACTTCAAAAGGTACAATGACCTTGAAATCAATATTCAAAGGTGTGCTCCCTTGAATTGAGCACCTCAAGATATTTTTCGCATTCTTTTTTTGCACTGTCCAAGCTGAGAGACCTGTAATTTCCGCACTCCTTACGGGTATTGCCGAACATTTCGCCGTCGTGCTCCACTGTCTTTTTCAGGCAATCCTTCAGCACGTCAATAACTCTTTGGTTACTCTCCCCTCTCACCAGGAGATAAAAGCCCGTACCGCATCCCATAGGTCCGAAATATATTATGCTCTTGCCTATTTCGGAGTTTCTCAGATACGTGGCGAGCATATGCTCAACCGAGTGCATAGTGACAGTATCGATATAGTCGCCTCCGTTGGGCACTCTTGTTCTCAAGTCATAGGTTACAATGTCCCCGTCAATACGCGACACGTATATGCCGGGTACTATTTTATCGTGGTCCACAGAAAAACTTGCTATTCTTGTAACTGTTTCCATTTTTACTTCGTCTCCTTAAAAAACTCTGTTATTTCATTAAGATACAGCTCAGGGTCAATAGGATATGCCAGTCCGTGACCTGCTCCCTTAACGGTGACAAGTCTCTTTCGTGACACACAGGCGTTGTAGTTTTCCACACTCATTTCATAGGGTACAAAGGCATCGTCATCGCCATGAATGAAAATAATGGGGACTCTTGCTCTTTTTACCGCTTCTATTGGGGAGCGTTCGTCGGGGTCAAAGCCGCCGAACAGTCTTGCTCCCAGTCTTGCAAGAGGATAAAGCAGGTCTGCGGGAAGCTTCATTTCCCTCATTACCTTTTTGATAATAGCTTTTGCCGAGGTATATCCGCAATCAGCAAGAACTCCTATTACGTTCGGGCAAAGGTTGGATGCAGATGCAATCATAACCGTTGCCGCACCCATTGAAATTCCCGTAAGTATTATCCTTGCGTCACTGTCTATGTTATTCACAACGTATTCTACCCATTTTTCACAGTCGCGGCTCTCGTTGACTCCAAAGGTAATAACTCTGCCCTGACTGTTTCCACTGGCTCTGTGGTCAACGGTGAGAACGCTTCTGCCGAGCTTGAAGCATCTCATAACGCCTCCGCACAGGTCACTTTCCGACATTCCCCTGTAGCCGTGGAACATCAACTCAATAGGTGCTCCCTTTTCGTACTCATAGTATTTTCCGCGAAGGGTAAGACCGTCGTGGGACTTTATTTCAACCTCACGGCAAGGAAGCTTTTTTATTTCCTTTTGCCACTGACGCATAACGTCGTAATACGGTTCGTATATCTTGCCGTCGGGCATTGGGTATTCCTCCACGGTCTTTTTTCTCACAGAATAGAATATCCTATAAAAAAGTATAAATGCCGTTACCAGCACTATGGCAAGAACCGATACCGACGCAATAATAAAATCCATAAGATTACACCTCATACGTATTATATCACGCCTTATCGGTTTTTGTCAAAACAAGTTGATTTTTCTTTACAAATAGTTTATAATATGACCGAGGTGAATTTATGAACAAAGACGTAAACTATAAAAACAAAAAGCGATACAAGGCCGCAAAATATCCTATACGCCAGCCCTTGATAATAGTATGGCTTATTTGGATACTTTCTAAAATTATACTGATTACCAAAAAATACAAGGTTGAAAAAATAAACATGGAGGGCCTTAAGCCTCCCTACATAGTGCTGTCAAACCATATGTACTTCATTGATTTTGAGCTTGCCTCGATGATAACCACTCCACACAGGGTAAATAACGTTGTAAGCATTGACGGATATTATCGACGCCCCTGGCTGATGGAGCTTATTGGTGCAATCTGTACCAGAAAATTCACAATGGACATACACCTTCTCAAATCCATACGCAAGGTAATCAGCCGCGGCGACGTGCTGTGTATGTATCCCGAGGCACGCTATTCGCCCTGCGGTATTACGTCCTATATGCCCGAATCTCTCGGTATGCTTGTAAAGAGACTTAAAGTGCCTGTAGTGGCTATCGTTCATCACGGCAATTATCTGCATTCTCCCTTTTGGAATTTCCGTCAAAAGCGACGCGTGCCGCTTCATACCACGGCTACACAGATACTTACCCCGGATGACATTAAAACCATGACGGATGCCGAGATAAACCAGGCTATCCGCAGCGCCCTTGAGTATGACGAATACCGTTATCAGAAGGAAAACGGTATAATGATAACAGAAAAATTCCGTGCCGAAGGAATGCACAAGATACTGTATCAATGTCCCCACTGTATGACCGAGTCCAAAATGGCATCCGAGGGCAGTGAAATATTCTGTACCCATTGCAACAAGCGTTGGACTCTCAACGAGGACGGAACGCTGAGTGCAAATCAAGGCGAAACCGAATTCAGCCGCGTGCCCGATTGGTTCAAATGGGAACGGGAACAGGTGAAAAAGCAGATTCTTGAAGGGACCTACTCCTTTGAGGACGAGGTTGACGTTTATTCAATGCCTCGCTGTTGGAGGTTTGAAAAGCTGGGTAAAGCAAAGCTCCGCCACAATGCCAAAGAGGGCTTTGTGCTGGAGGGACACTATAACGGAGAGGATTATCGCATACAGCGTGAGCCTATCCAGTCCAACAGTCTTCACATAGAATATGACTATTGCTATCTTAAGCCCCTTGACTGCGTGGACATTTCCACCGAAAACGATTCCTTCTACTGTTATCCCGAAACTCTTGAAAACGTAGTAACAAAGCTTGCCTTTGCAACCGAAATACTTTACGAGCAAGCTGTAAAGGACAAGGAAAGAAAAAGCATTTAATTGCGCGAGGTGAATTAAAATGAAAATAGCTACAACGATAGGTGAAGTATACGGATGGGTCAAAGAGCCTGCTGAGGCTGTGGAAATGTACGTTGACAGCGGCTTTAAGTACCTTGATTTCAGCTTCTACACCTTTGTTCTTGCAAAAGACCATCCGTTTATGTCGGACAGCTGGCGAGAGCTTATTATAAGAGCAAAGGAGCGTGCCGATGCTCTTGGCTTTAAATTTGTACAGGCACACTCACCTGCCGTACACGTGCTGTCTCAGGAGAGCTTTGAAAGAAACGTTGAGGGCACTGTGCGTTCGATTGAGGCTTGTGCAATGCTTGGTATAAAGAATACTGTCATTCACACCGGTGCTGACAGCCGTCTGCGTTATCCCGAGCACAAAAAGGAGTACTTTGAAGCAAACCGTCCCTTCCTCGAGGCACTTATTCCCACGATGGAAAAATACGAGGTCAACGTTCTGTTGGAAAACAGCTGTGAGAAAAATACCAAGGGTGCTTGGTTCCCTATGACAGGCAAGGACCTGAACGATTTTCTCGACTTCGTAAAGCATCCTCTTTTCGGTGCTTGTTGGGACGTGGGACACGGTCATATACAGGGACTCGATCCACACGACGAGATAGTAGAGCTGGCAGGCAATATGAAGGCTGTACACATTCACGACAATCATGCCGACCGCGATGCCCATATTCTCCCATATACAGCCACCTACGATATGGATTCGATGATGAGGGGCTTTATAGATTCCGGCTACAAGGGATATTTTACCTTTGAATCCGACGGTTTTATGCCGTACAACGCGAAAAAGCCCGACGGTCCTTTGGCTCATCCTCCCAAGGGTCTGAAAAAAGAATCCTTGAAATTCCTTTATCAGATAGGAAAATTCACTCTCGATGCCTACGGTATATACGAGGAATAACGGCTAGCTGCCCCTTCTTCTATCATATACCATAACAAAAAAACAGCACCCTTTGAGGCACCTGCGATAAAGCAGGTGCGCCTTTTGGGTTATAAAACAACTATTATTCGTTATTTTTACAATTACTCAACCGTGAGTTGATATGCAATCCGAACAAGTTGTTTACTTCTTGCTGTTTTTGTGATACAATTTAATCACAACCGAAGAGCTCACGGTGAAATTCGGAAAGGAAATTCGATTATGAAAGATATTAACATTTCAAAAAATATAGCGGATCTCAGAAAGCGTAAGGGCATTACCCAAGAGCAGT
>JAZSDT010000052.1:0-2679 GCA_045531285.1 Eubacteriales bacterium | reverse complement strand
GGTATTGAGCGTGTAACAATCCGTTCTATCATGACATGTTCCGCTAAACACGGCGTTTGTGCTAAATGTTACGGTGCCAACCTCTCTAACAAAAAGACAGTTTCTGTCGGCGAGGCTGTTGGTGTTATTGCTGCTCAGTCTATCGGTGAACCGGGTACACAGCTTACCATGCGTACATTCCACACCGGTGGTATTGCCAACGCAGAAGATATTACTCAAGGTCTTCCCCGTGTCGAAGAACTTTTCGAAGCAAGAAAACCCAAGACTTTGGCTATCATTGCTGAAATTGACGGTGTTGTTTCGATTGAAGAAAACGGCAAAGGAAAACACGTTATCATCACTAACGGCAGTGAATCAAAAGATTATTCTATCCCCTACGGTTCACGCGTTAAAGTCGTTGAAGGTGCACAAATCTCTGCAGGCGATATGATTACCGAAGGTTCTGCTTGTCCTGTTGACATTCTTGCTGTTAAAGGCGAGCAAGCTGTTCAAGATTATCTTATTGCTGAAGTTCAGAAAACTTACCGTGTTCAGGGTGTTGATATCAACGACAAGCACGTTGAAGTTATTGTTCGCCAGATGATGAAGAAAGTTCGCGTTGATGATCAGGGTGACACCAACCTTATCGCAGGTATGATGGTTGAAAAAGGCGAATTCCTTGCTGAAAACGAAAAGATTCAGGCTAGAATTGACGCAGGCGAAATTACACTTCGCAAAGCGACATACATTCCTGTTCTTCTCGGTATCACAAAGGCTTCTCTTGCAACCGATTCTTTCCTTTCTGCAGCATCATTCCAAGAAACTACACGTGTTCTTACAGACGCTGCTATCAAAGGTAAAGTTGACTCCCTCATCGGTCTTAAAGAGAACGTTATCATTGGTAAACTCATTCCTGCCGGTACAGGTATGCAATGCTACACTGATGTTCAGAACATTCCTGCAAACTCTGAAGATCCTACCTTTAAATGCTCTTGTGAGCATGAAGAACAGCCAAACCGTTTTGAGCGTTTAGAAAATCTTGTTATTACAGAACATGATGACGACAACGTTTCACAAGAGGCAATGGCGTAAATAAAATTCAAAACCGTCGAGAAAGTAAAAATCTCGGCGGTTTGTTTTATTTTTATTCGGGAATATTATGAAAAAATAAGTGAAAAATATTTATGATTTTTTTGCCAAAAAAAGTGAAGAAATTTTGTGCAAAATGCTTGACATTACAGTGTCAAAGATGATATAATTCATTCGTATGGGGTATTTGCGCCCAAATGCAAGTATTCCAACTAAAAATTAAGTAAGGAGGTGCGGTATGCCTACATTTAACCAGCTTGTTCGCACAGGTAGAGAGGTTCTTGAGAAGAAATCTACAGCCCCTGCTCTTTTAAGAGGTTACAACTCCAAAAAGAGAATTGCTACAAGTCAAAATTCTCCTCAAAAACGCGGTGTATGTACTGCAATCAGAACTTCTACCCCTAAAAAGCCTAACTCGGCTTTGCGTAAGGTTGCCAGAGTAAGATTGACAAACTCGATGGAAGTAACTGCTTACATTCCCGGTATTGGACACAATCTTCAAGAGCACAGCGTTGTTTTGATCCGTGGCGGACGTGTTAAGGACCTTCCTGGTGTTCGTTATCACATTGTTCGTGGTACTTTGGATACTCAGGGTGTTGCCAACAGAATGCAGTCCCGTTCAAAATACGGTGCTAAGCGTCCAAAGGCTGGTGCTAAGAAGTAACTTACCATTGTAATTCATGCAGTGTAGCGGCATTTATATAAAGTGGCCTCTGCATTGGTGAACGGAAGGTAATACTTTCGAGTACCTATGATATCATTATATGAAGGAGGGAAGCGAAATGCCAAGAAGAGGTCGCATTGCAAAACGTGATGTTTTGCCGGACCCTATATACAATTCAAAGCTCGTTACTCGTCTTGTTAACAGCATTATGCTCGACGGTAAAAAGGGTGTTGCACAGAAAATTGTATATGGTGCTTTCGATATCGTAAAAGAGAAGACAGGAAATGATCCGCTTGATGCTTTCAATCAAGCTATGGAAAACATTATGCCTCTCTTAGAGGTTAAAGCTCGCCGTATCGGCGGTTCTAACTATCAGGTTCCTATGGAGGTTCGTCCTGAAAGACGTCAAACTCTCGGACTCAGATGGTTGACAAGTTACTCTCGTGCACGTTCTGAGAGAACTATGAAAGAAAGACTTGCAAACGAAATCATCGATGCTACTAACAGCACTGGTGGCGCTTGCAAAAAACGTGAAGATACTCACAAAATGGCTGAAGCAAACAAAGCTTTTGCACATTACAGATTCTAATATTTTGCTCTTTTTGCCCGTGCTTTTCGCACGGCGTAAAGTGAGCCTTTAAGGAGGACACTATGCCAAGACAAGTTTCACTTGAAATGACAAGAAACATCGGCATAATGGCCCACATCGATGCAGGTAAAACAACTACTTCCGAGCGTATTTTGTTCTACACCGGTAAAACACATAAAATTGGTGAGACTCACGACGGTGCTGCAACGATGGACTGGATGGTGCAAGAGCAAGAGAGAGGTATCACAATTACCTCCGCTGCTACAACAGCCTTCTGGAAAGGTCATAGAATCAACATCATTGATACCCCCGGCCACGTTGACTTTACTGTTGAAGTACAGCGTTCTTTACGTGTATT
>JAZSDT010000009.1:0-2029 GCA_045531285.1 Eubacteriales bacterium | reverse complement strand
CATCTATTTTTCTCCATTTCTTCGGTATTCCACGCAAAGCATCGTAATATCGTCAAATTGCGGTGCTTTACCGACAAAATCATCAATATCAGCCTTTACCGAAGAAAGCGTTTCCTTCGGGGTTTGTTGTTTGTTCTTGTTCAGTACAAGCAATAGCCTTTCTTTACCGTAAAACACATTTTGAGTGTTGGTCGCTTCGGTTACACCGTCGGTATAGTGGAAGAGCTTGTCTCCCTCTCCCAGGGTGATTTCACCCTCGGTGAACTTTGTTTCTTCCATACCAGCAAGTACAAATCCCGGTTTTACTGCAAGCGGCTCGTAGGAACCGTCCTTGCGACAAATAAACGGCGCATCATGTCCTGCGTTAACGTAAACGAAGTCTCCCGTATCCAGATCCAGCACACCTTCAAACGCTGTAATAAACAAGCCCTCACTATTGGACTGACAAAGAAGCTCGTTGACCTTGGTGAATATTGCGCCGAGATCTCTGCCCGGTGTGGTGTGGTCTTTTATCAAGGTTTTACCGATAACCATAAAGAGCGCAGCGGGAACGCCCTTGCCCGAAACGTCTGCAATAACGAGTGCAAGATGCCTTTCGTCCACCATAAAGAAATCGTAGAAATCGCCTCCGACCTCTTTTGCGGGAGTCATACTTGCGAAAATGTCAAATTCGTCATACTCGGGAAAAGCGGGAAAAACACTCGGAAGCATTGAGGTCTGGATATGGTGTGCAACGTTCAACTCTGTGGAGATTCGCTCGGTCTCACGGGCTGCCTCGCCTTGCTTGATAAGAAGACCTCTCGTTCTCCTTGAAAGTGTGCTGCATATCAGATAAACAACGCACAGAATACCTGCTCTCGGCAAATAATAGAACTCGAATGCATGTAGATAAACACTGCGTCCTTCACCGCTGAGATACTCAAGCCTTCCGGAAAGATTATAGTATTCTTCGATATAATTTCCCAAAATATTTCTGTCCCATTCTCCAAACAGGATACCTCCGTAAAGCGACGCAAGCATCATAACAAGCGTTGCTATCAAGGCAAATCGGGCAAATTTCGGTGAGTAATAATGACAGGCAAGTATAACGGGGCAAGCCCACGCTAAAACCAAGTGTCTCGGCATAGCCACCGACATCATTGCAATCACAAGAACGAAAAACAGAAACAGTATGTAGCGAAGGATGCTACTTGGAATATGAGCAAACCGTTCGAGAAGCAAGGGGACGAGCAACAGCACGATGCTGATTGGCATAACCAGATTCATCAATGCATCGTCAACGATAAAGAAATCCAGAAGATTCAGTATCCATATCAAGACCGTTACAACGGCGGCAAACATCAGGCACCTTACCGTGTAATGGTTTGCATTCTTTTCATTTTCCTTGAATAAAGCTTGTTCCAGAACCTCGATTTTATCCTTTTTGCTCATAGAATTACTCTATGGTAAGAATGTCGGAGAAACCGGTTACTTCAAAAATTTCGGCAATCGTCTCATTCACATTTCTGATAATCATCTCGCCCTGCTTATTCATTACCTTCTGTGCTGCGAGAAGAACGCGGAGACCTGCGGAAGAAAGGTATTCAAGAGCCGCAAAGTTAAGCACGAGTTTCTCTACGCCGGAAATATTTTGTTTCAGTTCAGCCTCAAGCTGAGGTGCGGTGGTGGTGTCAAGTCTGCCGATCAGGTTGATGGTAAGCTCGGTTCCGTTAAGAGTTTTTTCGATGGTCATGGTTGTACTTCTCCTTAAAATTTATTTTTTTATTATATGAATGCGAACAGTATGAAGTTCAAAATGAACAGCACTGTGCAAATCCAAACAATGGGGTGTATTTCCTTGATTTTCTTGCGACAAATCTTAACGATACAGTAGGTGATAAAACCAAAAGCCATACCGTTAGAGATGTTGTAACACAGGCACATAAATATTCCGGTAAAGAATGCTGGGATTGCTTCGTCAAGCTCGCTCCAATTGATATCCTTAAATGACGAAGCCATCATTATGCCTACGATCACGAGTACCGGAGCG
>JAZSDT010000135.1:0-7179 GCA_045531285.1 Eubacteriales bacterium | reverse complement strand
TGTCCGTTTTTACTGGACTTGTTCAGTTCTCCATAGAGGCTTTTGCTATAGCTTATCTATAACGCCATAGTCTGCATATTCAAAAATTCGTGCATTCTTATCCGGATTGATCGCAATGACGGTTTTAGCGCCTTCAATTGCACAGGTGTGGTGAATTGCTCCGGAAATACCTATAGCAATATATATTTTCGGACTGACAGTTTTACCTGTTAGTCCTATTTGCTTGTCGTATGAAATACGTCCGGTATCGACAAGACCTCTTGATGCACCTATTTCAGCACCAAATTTATCAGCAAATTCATAAAGCTTTTCCAAAGAATCCACTACGCCTTTACCACCCGATACAATTATATCGGAGCTATGCATTTTTGTTCTTACGGTCGCCATTTGAGGTTTTGTAACACACTTTATTTTTGCGGTAATATTCCCTCCTTGAGCAGGACGGTACATAACAAGGCTTTCTCCGTCTGTCTCGAGCATAGTACAATCGGCACAAAGTCCCGTATTCAACAGTGCCGCAACGATAGGAGCGTTTCGACGTCCCCACAAATCAGCATTCCACAAAATTACGTCAGGCTTATCAATTATCGCCTTTTCGTAAATTACTTGTGGTGTGAGTTTCTCAAGCAAAATTACATTCTCTGAAATTTCCTTTGCTTTTTCAAGTACCTCTTCACCGATCGCCCAGACGCTTTCGAGCTTTATGCCTTTATATTCGTTTTCAATGACGGCATCTTCTTTATTCATCAATTCATCAATGATAGGATATAGCTCATCCATTGAAATGAATTTGCATTTTCGCTTTCCACGTTCATTTTCAAAGGCTGACAGCACTTTAGTCGGTGAACCGATTAATCCGCATCTTTGGGTGTCACAGTTCAGTACATCGTTCGCCACAATCTTAACACCGCCAAGCTTTGAAAATATACTTGGGAACCTTAAGACATAGCCTCTTTCAACTGTAACCAATGCCGGTAATTTTACTCGCTCTTCACCGCAGCGTGTGTCAGAAATTATTTCGTTTCCATTAATTTCAATTTTAAGAGCGTTGGTAATAAGCGAAACGTTCAGCATCTGCGAGAGCATCGGTCCAACTTGTGCCGTGTCTCCGTCGATACTTTGACGACCGCACAGTATCAGGTCATAGTCCATCTGTTTTATAGCGGTAGACAGAATATACGACGTTGCAAGAGTATCTGAGCCTGCGAAGCAACTGTCACTTATCAAAACTACCTTTGCGCCAAGTCTTGTTAAAGGCAGCAAGATTTTTTCATTGCTTTCAGGTCCCATTGAAACAATGGTAACATCGTTTGACAACTGTAATGCAATTTCAAGTGCAGATTCATCAAAGGGGTTAACCTCCCCTCTTGCGACCTTCATACACACTAAAATTTTCATATATACTCACCGTTATATATAGGCTCCAAAGCCTTTTGAATAGCCTTATACTTTTTGAACAGTTCTTTATACTTTAAGCTATTTTCGGGATTAGGCTTGGTTGCAGTAATAACCTTATTGCATTTCTCGACCGCTGCTTGAGGAGACTCAAAAACGCCTGCCGCAACACCTGCAAGCATAGCACTACCAAATGATGAATCTGTGTGCTTCATCTCAACAAGTTCAATTCCAAGGGCATCCGATACTATCTGACGCCACAAGGGACTTTTTCCACCGCCGCCAATGATAACCGCACTGTCATTGTGCTCGATATTCATATTATCGAGCGTAGTTTTACAGTCAAGCATACTCATTGCTACACCCTCGAGCACCGCTCTGGTAAAGTGAGCTTTTGTGTGGAAGGCTCTGAGTCCAATAAAATCCGCACAAAGCTTCGGATTTGCATATGGGGTAAGCTCACCGTTAAGATACGGATGAAAAATCAAACCGTCACTGCCAATGGGGATGCTTTCAGCTCCGCTGTCAAGCTCTGCATAATCTCCGCCAAAGGTATCTCTGTACCATCTGTATGAAGCGGCACACGACTTTGTTGCGGTGCCAGGATAATAAAGACCGTCTAAAATATGAGAGTAGTTTATAAGGTTTATATCAGGATAGGGCTTATCAGTAATAACGCAAATTCTTCCTGCGGTCGCAAGCTTGAGGGTCATATATCCCTTGGTAACCGCACCTGCAGCAAAAATCTCCATTACCGTATCAGTAGTACCGCAAATAACCATTGTACCTTCGCAAAGACCTGTAATTTCAGATGCTTCTTTAGTAATTTCTCCAACAATGTCAGACGGCTTGACTATTCTTGGCATAACGTCTGTGGATATGCCAAGAATTGCACAAAGAGGTTCGCTCCACTCCATTTTGTTAATGTCGAACATCATGCTACCCTCTGCTTCTATGTAGTCCGTCACATAGTCGCCTGTAAGACAGTGACGGACATAGTCCTTTGCAAAAAGGATTTTCTTTACTCTTCCCCAAGTCTCAGAATTATTGTTTTTAATCCACATAAGCTCAGGGAGAGACCAAATGGTATCCGGCTTATGGAGCACCTGTTTCTCAATTATTTCAAGATAATTTTCCTTGAGATATTTGACTTCCTCGGTGCTTCTTGTGTCGGTCCAATAAATAGAATTACACAGCACGTTGAAATTTTCATCCATCAATACTGCTGTATGAGTCGCCGCATCAAGAGATACACAGACAATATCATTCGGTAAAACACCGCTTTTGTCCAATATGGATTTAATGTTTTTGCAGGTAGCATCTACCCAATCATTAGGGTTCTGCTCTGCATAGCCTGTAGCGGGATAATACGTAGGATATTCTGTCGTTGCGGTAGCAATAATCTCACCATTTTCACAGAGAAGAGTTGCCTTTGATGCACCGCCGCCAAAATCAATACCAAGCAAATATCTCATTATTATATCTCCTGATATTTAATTTCGTAGTTAGTGCCGTGTAAGCCGGGATATACACCCTTTTCAATCAATCCTGTGTTTTTATCATGGCAGATAATCCACTTATTTCTCTTGAACAAAACCTTATCCTCGGAAGGCTTATCAAGAAGAGTATTTGTCCCCTTTGCAAGAACAACTACAGATGAAAATCCACTGTCACAGATCTGGCAAGGACAAAAGTGAAGAGAAGTACCGTAAACCTCTACGGTGTCACCTTCTTCAAGATAAAATGCTTTTATATTCGAGGAATCGTACTCGTCGCCTTCCATCTCATAACGGAGACCGAGAAGAAGCACGAGAGGAGTAACCGCAACGTTAATTTCGGTACAATTATGGAATTCAAGGCCGTTCATCATAGTGTTGTAGCCGTGACAAATACCAATCTGAGCCTCACATCCACCCATTGTCATCTCACGAAGCTTATCGCTGCAATCAAGATTTTCGAGAGCTTCTACGGATGCAACGTAAGCGCTGCCACTTTCGGGAAAATCAAGCTTTTTACACGCCGCTATAATTTCCTTGCTGTCAAAGTCGAGAACGCGTCCGTATTTTTTAAACTCGTCATCCTTAATACTGTAAAATTTCAACTCAGGATTTAGATTTTTTAAAAAGTTAAGCATAAAGTTCTCCTTTATTTATTGGTTAATTGTTCAACCACACGTGGTCTTCGTCTGTTGTCATATAGAAGCCTCTGACGGGACCTGCCATTATCCAAAGCATATAGTTCTTGTAGCCGGGTGCTGCATGGAAGGGGTGATAACCGCGAGGAATTTCAATAAAATCGCCTGACTTAACAGTGTATGTTTCGTCAACGTCACCCTCCATTGTATATACCTTCTGAATACCAAAGCCCTGGGGCTTGTCAAATTCATAATAATATATTTCTTCGGTAGCCGCCTCCTTGGGCATATTCATATCGTCATGCTTATGAGGAGGATAGCTTGACCACTGTCCGCCATCAATCCAACATTCACCGATATAAATCTGGTCTGCCTCTACCCTTTCGTCAAGGACAAACATTGCGTGTCTCTGCCACCCCGGCTTACCCAATTCCTTAGAAATAACATCCTCAGGCTTGATCAGCACAGGCTTATGATCATTTACTGAAAGGCATTTGCTAACAGCAATAGATACTTCACCAACGCCCGTGATAGTAAAGTCGGTATTTCTGGGTACATATACGCAGGTTGCATTACCATCGAATACTGTTTCTCTTTCGCCTATATTTTCAAAGAGAAAGTCCTTACCTGCAACTGTACATTTACCACCTAATATGACAATGCCATACTCCTTGTCAACCTCAGTATATGACTTTACTTGTCCATCTGCAAGCTTGAGCATATCAATTTCGACATTCTGACAAAAACTGTCTTCAAATTTATAAATTTCAGATTTTCCAAATTTTTTGTTCCAAGATCTCTTAAACATTCACTCCACGCTCCTTTAAAAATTCTATAACTGTTTCATAAGCAGGAACGGCATTTCGCGCTCCTACCTTGGTGCACTTAAGTGCCGAAACGGCACTTGAGAAAATACAACTCTTCTTGTAGTTATAGCCATTGACTGTACAAAATGCGAACGCACCGTGAAAAACGTCTCCGCTTCCGTTTGAATCTACCGCATCCACCAAAAATGCAGGATAGGCTTCGGTAGCTTTTCCATCGTATATTATTCCGCCTTTTTTGCCCTGAGTAGTTACGACAATCTCCGGAGAATATTTTTTAAACAGAATTTTTGCCGCTTCCTCCGCATTCTCTGCTTTTGTGTGACCAAGTGCAAACTCCTCGGAGGGAATAAGAATGTCAGTGTACTCCAAAAGACCTTCTACGCCCTCATATAGACCGCCAGCATCATACAATACCTTCGTGCCGTTTTCTCTTGCTATTTTTGCACCTTCAATCGCCGCCGCAATATCATTACCATCAACCATAAGAACCTTAGCATCGACAATCGCTTTCTTTTGCTCTTCAGTAAGCACTGTGGGAGGTACGTTTCCTCTGTAAAACACGCAAGTTCTTGAAGCCGTATCCTCAGAAAGAAGGATGGTGGAGGTAAAGGAAACGTAGCCTTTTTTTAACTCAATAAGCTTGGTTGATACACCCCATTTTTCCAAGTCTGCTTTAAGAAAGCTACCTGCGCTATCATCTGTAAGAGAGCCTATAAGAGCACACTTTTCTCCAAGCTTCGATGCGGCTACAAGTCCGGTAGCACAAGGTCCGCCACCGCTTTGAACTACGGAATTTGCTTTTAATTTTGTATCCTCTTTCGGATAATTAGGCACAGTTATAAGAGTATCACATACATTTGCACCTATTCCTACTATGTTAGCCATAATTATGCCTTTCCGTCTGCTCCAACAAGCTTAATCTTATCGATTGCAAGCTTTTTCACTACTTCGATAGGATGCTTCATAAACATATCGATAGCAAGGCTTCTGTTGGGATCTTCGAGAATTTCCTTTGCGCCCTCTGCAAATGAACAGCAAACGTCTGTGCCAATGTTCATCTTACGAATACCAGCCTTAACTGCCGCCTTAACCTCTTCGTCGGGAATACCACTACCACCGTGGAGAACAAGAGGTATACCGCCTGTCGCTTCTCTTATAGCCTTGACTCTCTCGATATCAAGCTTAGGAGGCTTCTTATAGTGACCGTGTGCGTTTCCGATAAGAACCGCAAGGCAGGTAACACCGGTTCTCTTAACAAATTCTGCTGCCTCAGCAGGGTCGGTAAACTCATCCATAGCATCATCATTGACACTACCGATATGACCAAGCTCACCCTCAACGGTCACGTCAACTGTACCGCAAATTTCAACAAAACGCTTTGTGTTTTCAACGTTTTCTTCAAAGGAATGAACAGAGCCATCGTACATAATTCCCGTCGCACCCCATCTGAGTGCTCTGTGAATCTCAACCTCTGTTGCACCGTGGTCCAAATGGAAACACACGGGTACAGTTGCTTTCTTAGCAGCAGCAAGGATTGCAGGACAAAGATAATATCCTACCTCTTGATTGAGAAGACGAGGATACACCTGCATAATTACGGGTGCTCTCATTTCTTCTGCGGCTTTAACTACCGACATAACGGTTTCGGTGTTATATACGTTGAATGCAGGAATGGCGAAATTACCCTTTTCTGCAATATCAATTATTTCTTTTAAGCTTACAAGCATCTGAGCACAGCCTCCTCTATCGTTATAAGGTCAACACCTTCGGGTTTAACACTGTTAAGAATCATGTATTCTGCAGGGGACGACGTTACAAGAATATCAGCGTTTACGTTTTTAGCATTAATCCATCTGTTTTCTGCAACCATTTTCATTACTTCCGGCATATATTCGTTCATTATGAGGTTACCCGCAAGCATTGTGTGTTCTCTGTTGAGAAGCATTTCACGAATCTCGCCGCAAGCAGAAAGAATATCTCTCACAGGTGCAGTTTCCTCAAGGTCTCTTGCAAGAATAGGAGTATCTTGAGGAGTAAACGCAAGATTCTGCTTCTTTGGCTGGAGCTTACCGTTCTTGATAAGCTCTGCTATAAACGAGGTAAAGGTAACAACCTCCGCCTTAAGCTCGATTCCCCACTCTTTGTACTCACGCTTCATAACCTTGGCATCTGCAGGGTCATAACAAACTACCTTCTTATAATTATTGAGTACCTTTGCGCAGTTTTCCATTACCGCTTTAGTTTCGGCGGCAGCACTGATAAGGAATTCCATTGAGTATCCGCTATTAGGTTCATCCTTCAGTACCGAGAATTCCACACCTGCATTTTTAAGAAGCTCGATTGCTGCTTTAGCACATCCCTTTGCTCTTGTATCCTCACCAAGGAAAAACAAAATATCACCGTTGTTGATTTCGGGTATATTTTCGTTCTTATCTGCTCCGTAAATATTGCCCTTTTCGTTCAAATTAACGAGCATTGTAATAATGTACTCAGGGAGCTTTCCGTCTAGTGCAGCACCCAATCTTGCTTCCTTAGTAAACATAACGGGGTCCCATCCGGTAACGCAATCGGTCATACATCCGCCGCAAAGCGAACACTCGTATACGTTGTTGATTATGTCCTCCGAATATTCAACCGAGTCTCTCATTACCAATGAAAGTCCCAAAGCTCTTGCTCTTGCTGTATTTCTCTCAAGACCCGTTGCAATTCCTATAGGACAAGCGTGATGACACATCCAACAAAAACGGCAGGAAGTCGGAGGCCAAGCGGTCTTAGGAAGACAACTCTAGGTTGCAACTCCTTGGCTCACAGAACGACATGGCT
>JAZSDT010000006.1:0-28003 GCA_045531285.1 Eubacteriales bacterium | reverse complement strand
TTACCCTTTATACCGTACATACCTGCTACGTCGTATGCTGCGTTGAATGCATCAAGATCCTCTACTGTGAAGTAGTGACGGATAGTTACCTGATCCTCAAGGATAAGTGATGTTCCGTAGAATGCTACACCCTCAAGTGTTCCGTTAGTTCTTGTTGCAGCTTCAATTCCTTCTGTTGATGCAGATGTTGCATATGCGGCATCTGTACCCTTGTTGAAGTAATTGTCTGCATAAGCTGCGTACGTTTCAAGAGAGTTGATAATACCAAGTGCTGCTACGAATTCTTCGTTGCCTGCAGCTGCAAGAGCCTTAGCTTCTGCAATGTAGCTTGATACCTTAAGGTTAAAGCCTACTGAACCAAGAACAACATCGGTTCCGCCAGCAGGAGTATAATTAAGCTGTGTTTCAAATGAAATGTTGTCAGCATCCTTAGCGGGAACAGAGAACTGGAAGTAGTAGAGACCCTTAGCCTCGTCATACATAAGACTGCTCAACCAATCAAGATTCTGGGTGGAGTTACCGTATACTCTCTTTATTTCTGCATCTGTATACTCTGCGTTAACTCTTGTAGAATGCATTATAACTGTATTAGGTTCGATAGCATCCATATCAAGATCAAGGTATACTCTTGTACCGATCTTACCGTCAAGAACGAGAGTAGCACCAACTACTGCAACGGGTTTTGAAGTAACAGGAGCAGAAATCTCACTTTCCTCGTATGTAGCGTAAGCAAGAGACTTAACTACGTACTCTGTGCTTGCCTTTGCAGGAGTGAACGTGTCGCCTACAAACTCTGTCCAAGTCTCACCGTTGTCCGCTGAGTAAACGTAAGCAAGAAGGCTGTTGTAATTTGTAACCTTTATTGTTACGCCTGAAGTAGTAGCAATAACAGGAGTTTCTGTTGTAATATCTCCCGAAAGAACTGTATATTCAGCAGGAACGAAGGCAACGCTAACCATTGTGTTGTATGAAGAAGCGTCTGTTGCAACGAGTCCGTTGGCATCAAGATCGGTCCAAGGATTGATCTGGAAGCCTACGACCCAACCCTCTGAAGGCCAGTTCTCAATAGTGTTTGTAAGTACTGAGAAGGTAGCGCCCTGCTGAGCGTTATATCTGCTGGAGGTCCATACGTACTCTTCAATAGTATTCTTTTCGTTAAGTACGTAGAAGGTAACCTTTGCAGTAGCATTACCAAGCTTAACTGAACCCATTCTTCTGGTAGACTTGAAGCCGATTCTGAGAAGCTCGCTTACAGGAACAATTTCATCATCTGCATAAGCGTATCTGAACTTAACGTCGTTACCCTGTGCTATAATTGTATTTTTAGCGGTTTCTATTGCTGTTGCATTTTCTGCCACCTGAGCATCGTAAAGAGCCTTGGAAGCACCACCTGTAATGTGTCCGCCAAGTGAGCCAAGAACATATGTTCCGAAGCTTGAGTGAACACCGATATCCTTACCGGACCACTTGCCCTGCACCCATACGTCGCCGCCTGCAATGTCGTAAACCTTATAGGTTCCCTTATCAAGAATAGTACCTATTTCGGCTGTTGTTGCAGCTGCATCGTTGTGGAAGAGAGCAAAAGCGGGAGATGATGTAACACCGTTTGTTACGGAAACTACGCCCCAGAGACCGTCCTCTGTAAGTGTGATGGAGGTTGCGCCTGCTTCGACGTCAATCGCTGTGCCTGCACCGTTGATGCTGTACTTCATATACTGATACGTAGTATTTGCATCAAGTCCGCTGATAAGACCAAGCTTGCTGTCATAGCTGATTTCAGGAGCGTCAATGTAAATGTTGTAGCTTGCGGGATAGTAACCAATACATACGTGCTGCTGACCGAAGGAGTAAGCAATATTTTTTGCATCAACACGTACTCCGTCGGGTGCACCGACGATTGAGGAAGGTTCAACGTCTGCCCAAGGATAGAACTCGATACCAACTACCCAGCCCTCTTCGGGAAGAGTCTCTATAGACTGAACGTCAACCGTTACCTTCTTCCACTGGTGTACAGCGGTAACAGCAAACTCATCGGAATACCACTCGTGTGTAGTTACGTTTGCCATGTCATCCATTACGTAGATAACAGCCTTTGATCTGACGCTTGTGAACGTGAATCCGCCCTGACGCTTCTTTGATGTGAATGCGATGGAAAGGAACTCGTCCACGGGAATAATTTCTGTCTCGTCAAATGCGTATGCAATATTTCTCTTTGCAAGCGCGTTTGCTATCTTTGTCTGATGAGCAAGCTTGTTAGCTTCAAGTGTATCTGCATAGTCAGCTGCCGCGTAGTGTGCGTCAATAACCTTCTGAAGTCTGGTAGGATCTGAAGAGGTGTTGGCGTTAGGCCATGCGCCTTTAGCAGCATCAGCATCAAGTCTTGCCTGAGCCTCTTCCTTTGTTACGCTGTACAGCCAAAGTGTCTCAACGTCTGAGCAATTAACACCGCTTGACTGGTCAAGGAAGGAGTATGAAAGGGAGTCTGCCTGGTCGTGCCATGACAGATAATCACCTGTCCACGTGCCGGACGTCCAATACTGAGAAGTCTCATATGCAGGCTTGCCGGATGTTACGTTACCAAGGTTGGTACGTGCAGCTGCGTCGCCTTCAACGTATCCCAAAACGGGAGCTGAAGCGCTTGTCCATACGCCGTCGCCTTCAATGGCAAGACCGATAAGACCTGTAAGATCGTGTGTGATTTCTGTAACGCCTGTTACGCTTGTCCATTCGCCAATCTTACCTGCGATTGTGTAGTGACCGTAGCTGTATGTTTCATCAGCATTAAGACCTGTGATCTTGTTGCCGTCAAATACGATACCCTCGGGAGCCTCTGCGGCATCCAGTGTACGCTCAACCTTATATCCGTTGTCATAGAGATAGATATCATAGTCACCGTTTCCGCCGTCACCGTCGTAAATGTAGTATGAACCGTCGGTGAGAACGTAAGGATAGAATACGATACCTACAAGGTAACCGCTGGTATCTGTAAGGTCAAGACCGTAAACTGTAGTCTTTACTCCTGATCCGTTGTACGTTGCTGGCTTGTAAACAACTCTGTCAACAAGCTCACCGTTATCGTCGATAACCTTGAATACGATCTTTGTTTCAACACTTCCGTTAACCTTAAAGCCGCCCTGTCTCATAGCTGCTCTGTAATCCATGCTTACAAAGTCTGCAAGCTTGATAACTTCTTCGGGCTTGAATGCATATGAGTAATAAATATTGTTACCCTTGTTAGCTGCATTCTGACGTGCTGTTGCAAGTGCTTCAGCGTCTGTACCTGCCTCAGCATTCTTAAGTGCTGTTGCAAGCGCGTTGGGAATAGGTGTATCGGTAGTACCGAGACAAAGTGCACTAAAGTTGTGATTCAATGCAAGGCTGTTGCTAAGAACAAGACCTGACCACTTACCCTCGTTAAACTTAACGTTGTAGGTGTTGTCATCGGTGTTTTGAAGGTATACTGTTTCGGGAACGTCCTTTGTAGTAAATACCTTTGTAGCATTTGCTGCGTTTTCGCCTGTGTACTCGCTGTTGTCAGCAACTGCATAATATACATCGCCGTTGAGATAGTACTCAACACCGTCGATAGTAAATACGTTGTAAGCTGTACCGCTAACTGTAACGGTCTTCTGCTTGTTTGTGTTCTTTGTTACAAGATTGATAATGTTGTCGTCAGAACCGCCCAAAGCAACGTAGGTCCACTTAGAACCGTTTGAACTGTATCCGTCGCCTGCATATCTGATAGCAACAACGCCTTCTCTGTTGAAGTTATACTCTGTGATACCTTCGGGAAGGAGTGTCCAATCGGAAAAAGTATATCCTGTAAGATTGAAAGGAGCCCATGCGTAACGCTTGTTTGCGTCAAAGCCCTTTACGACGTTCTTTTCACGATAGAGTCCCTCGGGCTTAGCATCTGACTCAGGAAGCTCTGGCTGATCAAGAACTGTATAGTAATCAGGATTAACTCTTACGAGCCATCTGATGTTACCTGTAGAACGAACAGATTTAAGCTCTTCGGGCATAATATCAGCCGAAGGATATATCTGAATACCTACAAGCCAGCCCTCTTCGGGAAGGAACTTTTGAAAATCAATTGAAACGTTGATAGTCTTACCGTATGTGTATGCAACGTCAGCAAAGGTGTAAGTGTAAGGAGTTACGTTACCGTTTCTGTCTGCAACGTAAGCAATAACCTTTGTTCTTACGTAATCCATGATAACAGAACCATTGTTCTGATAGTAAGAAATATCAAATTTTCCTGCTTCCTTAACGTCGATGATTTCATCTGCTTCGTAAGCATAAGTATAGTTTGCTGTATTAAAATGCTCTGCAACTATCTTCTGTGCATTGAGCACTGCAGTTTCTGCTGCTGCAATAGCTTCTTCGTCGGGAGTCTCAGCAGCCTTAAGCTCTGCAAGTGTAGCAAGTGCATTATTGAGATTTATTGTATGTGTACCTGTTGTCTGGCCGCCTGTTGTACCAACGTACCACATAGTAAACGAGTAGTGTGTATTAATATTGTTTCCGGTTGCCCACTTTGTATTGGACCAGAATCCGGGAACAAATCCGCCCGCCTTGGCGGCAACTCTTGTGGGAAGGCTTGATCCGTCATTGTATTCGTAAAGCTGACCAAGATATGCTCTGTCTTCCTGGTCGCCATAAGCGTATGCAAGAGCATAATCGGTAACCTTAGCGCCGTACCTTGCTCTTACTGCATAAAGACCAACCATATTGCGCTCTGCTGAGATATCGTACTCGTATGCTGTCCATTCACCGAGCGCAAGACCAGTACCGTCGTTGCTGATGGTTACGGGAGCAATTTCGATGTCATACTCACTGTCGTATGCGATAACGCCATAGCCATCGTATACTGTGGGAGCGGGAAGAATTTCTTCATTGAAGTCCAAAACGTTTCTGCCTGCATAGAGATTAACGTATGCGTAGCACTCAATGGAGTTATCTGTTGGATGTCCGTGGAAGATATCGTCGGGACAGTTTGCATAAGGAGCAAATTCAATAGCTACAAGGTAACCGTTTGATTCTGCCATTTCTGCAGGAGCAACAAATTCAGTTGTACTCTTACCTGTATCAATAGTATATCTTGTTTCTTCATCGCTGCCAATGTTCTTAACAACGAATGTAAACGTACCCTTGATATCGTTATCTGTGTAGGTGTAACCCTCTTCATTTGTGTGATAGAACATTGCACCTGTCTTAACGGTTGTTCCTTCGGGCTTGAACTTTACTACGTCCTTAGCCGGAACAATCTGAGCGTTTGTAAAGCCGTATCTTACAACAGATTCCTGAAGTCTGTTTTCTTCGCCGATGAGGGGAACGCAGTTGATCCACTGCATTTCCATAACGGGAGTAGCTTCGCCTTCACCCTCGTATACTGCATCGCCTGAAACTGCATAGTACACGTCATCCTTGAGGTAGTACTCTGCTTCGTCGATAAGATATACGTAATATCTCTTCTTTTCATCTCCGACTTGCTTTTCAACAAACTTCGGTCCTTCAACCTGCTGCTGATACTTATCCTTTGTCACAACGAGAAGAACCTCTTGTGTAGGAAGGTATCTCTGGACACTCTTGTAAGCACCGTCAGTTGAAATAGTCCATTTTCCGGGAACGTAATCATCGTTCTTTCCTGCGAAAATTCCATCCATCTGAAGACCTGTTTCGTTACTGTAGAAGTTGATATAACCACTGTCAGTAGTTGAAACAAAAAGTGCTTCAGGCTCGGCATCGCCTGCCTTAATACCCCAGATACCGGCTGTAAGCTGAGTGTCTGAAGTCAGTTCTGCAAATTCGCCGTAAGCGTTAGCAGCAAAGTCATACTGTGCGTATGTATACTCTGTGCCGTCCTCAAGCCCTGTAACTCTGCCCATAAGGTCTGTGCCGTAAGCAAGAGCGGAAAGAGCAAGAAGCACGCAAAGCGCGAAAGCCACAACTGCAATGCGTATAAATTTCTTTGCCATTTGTAAGTTGCCTCCTTAAAATTTTTTTGTTACGTTCTTAGCGCAAAAAACGAAAAACCCGATTCAGACTTTTGATCCTCCGCAAAGCGAAGGTTAGATACATCAGGGTGCCTTTATTCGGGTAACTGTTTTCCTGCGAAAACGTATAAAGGTGCTATTTAATTATACACCGTAGTTCCAAAAAACGCAAGGACTGTATAACACAATCATAGCACTTTTTTGAACTTATCTAATTATACTATTATTAAGAATAAAAGTCAAGCAAAAATTTATATTTACAAGAGCGAGTTTAAATCCCGATTTGTGCAAATTCAACAAACCGTTTTTTCTTGACTGGGATTACAATTTGTGGTAGAATGTTTTCGTGTTTAACCACAATATATTTTGGTTAAGCTTTTATAAACAACGTTTTTTCGCCTTTTGAAAGTTTAACTACCGGAAAAAGCGAGGTCAATTTTGTAGAGTTTTTTGAGGGGTAAGTATGGATTTCTTTTTAACTCTTTCCACTGTAGCGATAATGCTTCTTTACGCCATCCCCGGATTCATAATGATGAAGGCAAAAATGGTAAACGATGAAGCAATAAAAGCCATCTCGAAGCTAATGATATTCGTATGTCAGCCATGCTTTGCCGTCTACGCCTTCAATCAGCTTGAATTCTCCTGGGGCTTTCTCGGTCAGGTGCTGATATTTATGGCGGCAATAGTGCTTCTTAAGCTTGTTGTCATAGCGATATTTTCTTTATTATATAGAAACAAGTTCCACGACGTAAAATACAGAATTATGACAATCGCAACAAACTTCGGAAACTGCGTGTTTTTTGGTGCACCCGTACTGGAAGCCTTGCTTCCGCAATTTCCCGAAGCAATAGTTTTCGCCAACGCTTACGCCGTTGCAATGAATATTCTGGCGTGGACTATAGGCTCGGCAATAATAACAAACGACAAGAAATATATAAGTATCAAAAAGGTCATCTTCAATCCCGGTACAATAGGATTTATTTGTGCCATTGCCTTCTATGTGTTGGGAATACGCTTTTCGGGAGGCATCCTCAACTCCTTGTCCACCTTGGGAAAAATGACCACTCCCCTATCCATGATCGTTTTGGGCATGAGGCTTGCCACAGTCCGCATTAAGCCTATTTTTGCCACTCCCATGTTTTATTTCACTATATTTATCAAACAGATGGTATATCCTATAATAGGCGGCGCGGTAATATCCCTTGTTCCTTTTATGTCAGCCGATATTCAAGTTACTACCTTCATTTTATGTGCCTGCCCTGTAGCAAGTATAGTTTTGAACTTTGCCGAAATGCTTGGCGACGGACAGGAGCACGCCGCAGACCTGTTTTTGCTGGGAACACTGGGAAGCATTGTAACTATGCCGATAATACTGCTTTTATTGTAATTTTTTTGCATAAAAAAGCAGTCAGCGACCGCTGGCAAAGCTCGCCTATCGCAACCTTAAAATATATTCCTGCAATGAAAAACGGCGAGGTTGATTTAATGCAATTTCTTAGCATATAAAAAAGCGGCTAGCAGCCGCTGGCAAAGCTCGCCTATCGTAATCTTTGAGTATATCCCGCCAAAGCAAAACGGCGAGGTTTATTTAATGCAATTTCTTAGCATATAAAAAAGCGGCTAGCAGCCGCTGGCAAAGCTCGCCTATCGCAACCTTTAAATATATTCCTGCAATGAAAAACGGCGAGGTTGATTTAATGCAATTTCCTAGTATATAAAGAAATAAAGAGACCTTTCGGTCTCTTTTTTTCTGCAAAATTTCTCAAAAACAGACTCGCCGTTTTACCTTATTTAAACGTATGCTTAAATTGGATAGGCGAGATTTGCCCGCGGCTGCTAGCCGCTAAACGCCTGAATATGCGTTAAAACCGCCGTCTACAGGAATAACCGTACCGTCAACAAAGCCGGATGCTTCGTCATTAACCAACCAAAGAAGTGTTCCCACAAGCTCCTCGGCTTCGCCAAAGCGCCCCATAGGTGTTGCGGCAAGTATTTTTCCCGTTCTGGGTGTAGGTGTTCCGTCATCGTTAAAGAGCAACGCCTTATTCTGCGCGGTTACAAAGAATCCCGGGGCGATTGCATTAACTCTTACACCGACTCTTGAAAAATGAACTGCCAGCCACTGTGTAAAGTTTGAAACAGCAGCCTTTGCGCCCGAATAAGCAGGTATCTTTGTAAGAGGACAAAAAGCATTCATAGAAGAAATATTGATAATATTTCCCTTTCCGTTTTCTGCCATATCTCTTGCAAACACCTGTGTGGGAATAAGTGTTCCCAGGAAATTAAGGTTGAACACAAATTCAACGCCCTCTGGGTCAAGGTCAAAGAAGGTCTTTATATCCTCAGAAGCGTTTTTCAGATCTTCAGGATCAAGATACTCCTTGGTTGTTGTGCCTCTGGGATTGTTTCCGCCTGCACCGTTGATAAGAATATCGCATTTTCCAAAATCCGCAAGCACTTCTTCCCTTGCCTTTTCAACACTTTCTCTCTTAAGCACATTGCACTCGTAGCCCTTTGCTTTTCCTCCGTTTGAGGTTATCTTGTCTGCCGCCTTTTTAGCCGCGTCAACGTTGAGGTCAAGAACGGCTACGTTAGCACCGCACTGTCCCAAAGCCTCGGCAAACATTGCGCAAAGCACTCCGCCGCCACCTGTTACAACTACGGTTTTTCCTTTTAAATCTACGTTAAACGGTAATTTCATAATTTCTCCTTACATTCCAAAGTACTTTTCTGCGTTATAGAGACAGATATCGGCAACGAGCTTGTCAAGCATCTTCTTGTTGTCGTCAAACTCGCCGTTTTCTACTATTCTTCCAATTCTTTGGCAAAGTATTCTTCTGAAATATTCGTGTCTGGGATACGAAAGGAAGCTTCTTGAGTCTGTGGTCATACCTACAAACGCCGCCAAAGCGCCCTCGCTTTCAAGAGCCTTAAGCTGTTCTCTCATTCCGTCAAGATGATCGTTGAACCACCAAGCTGTACCTATCTGCAACTTACCCTTGATTCCGCCGCCCTGGAAGTTTCCGAGCATTGTGGCAAGCATGTAATTGTCACCGGGGTTAAGTGAATACAAAATAGTTTTGGGAAGGTTGTTTTCCACTTCAAGAGCGTCAAGAATTCTGGAAAGCTTTTCAGCAAGAGAGAAAATACCTATAGAGTCAAAGCCTGTATCAGGTCCGAGAAGCTTAAACATTCTTGTGTTGTTGTTTCTAATGGCACTCATATGAAGCTGCATTACAACGTCACGCTTCTTATACTCTCTGCCAAGGAATAAAAGCATATTCGTACGGTAAGCCTCTACCTCGTCAGCACTGAGTGTCTCCCCTGCCATTGCCTTGTCAAATATTGCGGAAACCTCGTTTTCGCTCTTGATAAGATAAGGAACCGTCACGAGAGCGTGGTCGGAAATTCTGCTTCCCAGCTCTACGAAATAGTCAAGTCTTGCAATAAGCTTTTCTTTAAGGTCAGAAAAAGATTTAACGCCGTTTTTCTCCATGTAGCCCTTGAAATCAGCGCTTTCAATTGCACATGCCTTATCAGGACGGTAGGTAGGAACAACTCTTGTTTTAAGCTTGCCCTCTTCCTTTATCTGCTTGTGATACTCAAGTGTATCAAAAGGATCGTCTGTTGTACCGATAAGCTCTACGTTTGATTCGTTGATGGCTGTCTGTGCAGAAAACTTGGTTGTGAGCACCTGGTTAGCCTTTTCCCATATTTCCTTGGCTGTGTCTGCCGAAATAGGAGTATTGATGCCGAAATAACGCTGAAGCTCAAGGTGTGACCAGTGGTACAGAGGATTTCCAAAAGCATATCCTATGCACTCACAGTACGAACGAAACTTCTCAAAGTCCTCTCCGTCACCTGTGATATTCTTTTCATCAACACCCATAGAACGCATAAAGCGCCACTTATAATGGTCTCCGCCCAACCATATTTCAGTTATGTTCTTGTACTTTTTATCCTCAGCTATCTCCTTGGGTGAAAGATGACAGTGATAGTCATAAATAGGAAGCCCCTCTGCTACGTCAAAAAACAGATGCTGTGCTGTTTTTGTGTCGAGCAGAAATTTTTTGTCCATAAAAGCCATATGTTTTCTCCTTGTGCTTAATTAAAATCGTATTTTCCCGTAAGGAATTCATAGCTGGATCTAAGAGCTTCAACAGGGTCGCCGTGGCATACATCCTGTTCGATAACCGCACATCCGGGCTTAACCGATGCCGCAACTACTTCATCCCAATCTATGTTACCCTGTCCTACCTCTGCATATTCAACTGCATTGGTATCAAGTGCTCTTATATCCTTGTAATGAAGGACAGAAATACGTTCACCGTTCTTTTCTATAAACTTTGCAGGATTAACACCCACAAAAGCAAGCCAATAAGTATCAAGAATAAATGAAAATTCACCTTCTGCCAGACATACGTCCATAACTGTCTTGTCTTTGTCTACCTTGGCAAACTCAAACGCATGGTTGTGCCAGCCGAACTGTATACCGTCTGCCATAAGTCTCTTGTGGTACTCGTTACATTTCTTAATTGTTTCGCGAAGTGTGGGAAGGTCCTTTCTCAAATCAAGAGGAGCCGAGCCGATTCCCGCAACCTTACAGTTGAGCTTCTTGTGATAATCAACTATTGCCTCAATATCGTCAGCAAATTCCTGATAGGGCTTATGCGTTGCCACACATTCAAGACCGTAGTTTTCAAAAACAGAGCGCACGTACAAAGGATCGCCTGCAACCTCGGCAGGAACGCCTGAAAGCTGTACTGTTTTAAAACCTATCTCAGCAAGCTTCTTCATGGTATTTTCAAAATCTTCTTTTGTCTTACAAAGCTCTCTTACAGTATAAAGCTGAGCACCTATTCTCTTATCCATTTTTCTTTCTCCTTATTAATATGTTCCTGCAAGGTCTACAGCCTTTGTCTCTTTAACGGCCTTTTTAACTGTAGACGCATCTATTTTCTTCTTTAATTCAGCGTAGAAATCATCGTGAGGGAAATTTTCAATATCGACTGCAATATTGCCCTTCCAAGTAGAATAATGCATTGCGTTTGATATAGTAAGTCCGTTTATGCCCTCTATACCCGGAGCAAGAAGAGGTGTGCCGTGAAGAACAGCAGACGTGAAGTTTCTGAAAATTCCAACGTGCTGAGGTCCTGCATCACCGGTTACCTCGGGATATACTGTCTCACACTTGGGTGCACCGAAGCCCGTCGTCCAGGTCTTATTAAATTCAGGCTCGGGCATTTCAAGCTTGTCAAAGCGTATCTTGTTGTCCTCAACAATAAGTCTACCCATATCACATGCAATTTCAAGACGGTTTGTACCGGGTGCTTCTGCAATAGATGTGATATAAACACCTGTCATTCCGTTTTCATACTCCATGTAAGCAGTAACCTCGTCCTCTACCTCAATATTGCGATATTTACCGAAAAACGCATGTGAAACAAGTGTTTTGGGCATACCGAACATCCACTGCCACAAATCAAGCTGATGAGGATTCTGATTGATAAGCGTTCCGCCGCCCTCTGTAGCCCACGTGGAACGCCATGCAGCGCTGTCGTGGTATGACTGCGAACGGTACCAGTTTGTAACGGTCCACTGTACTCTCTTAATGTGTCCAAGCTCTCCCGAATTTACCATTTCGCGAATAAGCGCGTAAGTAGGATTTGTTCTCTGATTATACATGATACCGAACAATTTGTTCGATTTCTTTGCAGCTTCGTTCATTTCAAGAACCTGCTTTGTATAAACGCCTGCCGGTTTTTCGGTTATAACGTGAAGTCCGGCCTCAAACGCCTTTATTACAAGTCCGGGATGGTCATAGTGAGGTACAGCAATAACAGCAACGTCTATAAGACCGCTTTTAAACATCTCCTCAGCGTTTTCAAAAACAGGCACGTCGGGGTATTTTTCCTTGCACACTGCTCGCTTTCCCTCGTCAATATCGCAAAGAGCACCGAGAACCGCCTCTTCAACCTTTCCTTCAACAAAATTCTTTGCGTGAACAGAACCCATATTGCCCACACCTACAATACCGTATCTGAGCTTTTCCATAGTATTTCTCCTTAATTAAAATTATCGTTTGTCTTTAAAGCGTGTTTACAAGCTTCATTAAAGACTCATATGCCAACGTAAACTTTTCGGGAGTAGCGCCGTCCTTCATAACGGTTTTGTTATCTCCCTCAAGAGCTTCAAGACCCTTAAAAGCTCCAAGATGAGGCTCCAGACTCAAAAAGCCCTTCCAGCCGCTTGCCTTAAGGTCGCAAAGTATCTTATCAATACCGCCTATTCCGTATCCGGCAGGCACAACGTGTCCGTCCTCCCGCGCATCCTTTATGTGCATATACTCTATGTGAGGCTTCATCAGGTTATAGGCGTCGGGATAAGGCTTTGCTCCTGCTTGAATGAAGTTTGCAGGGTCAAAAACTGCCCTGAGTGCAGTTGAATTTACCTCACGTATAATTCTGTCGCATTGTTCGGGAAGCTCTCCCCATATATCCTTTTCGTTTTCGTGAAGAAGTATAACCCCTTCCCTTTCGGCAAGCTCGGCCATTTTCTTCATTCTATATATAACCTCATCGTGCCATTTTTCCAAATCATCGCCCTTTTCAATATAAAAGCTGAAAACTCTGATGTACTTGGTATCCAAGGCCTTTGCAATTTCTATTACTCTGGCAAGCTTTTTTAAATGTGCTTCAAAATCGTCCGTTATCTTTATCTTACCGATAGGCGAACCAATAGATGACACCTTTATGCCTTCCCTGTCCATCTTTTCCTTCAACTTTTTTAGCTGCGAATCCGTAATGTCTGCTATATTAGTTCCGTCAATTCCTCGCGGCTCAAAATAGCAGATATCAAGAGACTTGATATGAGCAAACTGAACGTCGATCTTTTCGTTTATTTCGTCCGAAAAGCCTGTGATTGTAAACGTTTTCATTAAATCACCCCTACAATGTTTTTGTAAAATAAATATGGTTTTTTACAAATTTCCATTTTAATTTTAACACATTTTATTAAATATTTCTTTGAGATAATTGACATAAATATTGAAATTATTGCTCATTTGTGGTATAATATGCAAAATAGAAAATTTAACGGCATTAAACTGAATGAAGTCAATCAGGAGTATACGTATGAAATGTTATTTTTCCACCGGCAGCGGTTATGATATCGGATACGTGGGAGACGAGGTAAACGAAACCTTTTCGTATCAGCTTCACTCTCACGACGGAATCTACGAAATACTTTATATGGAGGAAGGTGATGCTTCTTTTTGGGTCGAAGGAACGGTTTACAAGCTCTCCCCCGGCGATCTTGTCATTGCAAGAAGTGACGAAATGCACCTTATGCGCCATCACTCAAAAACGTTTTATAAAAGACTGGTAATAAACGTAAATACAGACTTTTTTGAAGCAAACGACTGTGAAAAGTACCGCAGCGTTTTTGACAACAGACCCGTAGGAAAAGGTAATTATTTCAGTGCCGAAACTGTGAGTGAAAGCGGACTTGCGGATATTATCGGCAGATTGAAAAACTACGTAAAAATAGACGAAAAGCCCTTAATTAAAAGCGCTTTGATCGAAATGCTATATACCATTAACAATTTGCCCGAAAAAGAAGAATTTGACAGTGGTATTGTCAGCGATATCGTGTTATACATAAATAACAACATAACACAAAATCTTTCTCTTGAAACTATTGCCGACCAGTTTTATATAAGTAAATACTATTTATGTAGACAATTTAAGAAAAGAATGGGTATCAGCGTCGGAAAATACATAACTCACAAGAGAATACTTGCAGTAAAAGAGTTATATGCCTCGGGAAAAAACTTGATGGATGCATGTCTTGCCACAGGCTTTGGTGATTATTCAAGCTTTTACGTAGCATATAAAAAGCTGTACGGAACTTCACCCAAAAACATTTTAAAATAAGCGGAGAGCCTGCGCCGGCAATTCTCTCATTTTTGTAAACTTGGAGTATATCCTTGCAAAAAACAACAGGGCTAATA
The DNA here is from genome assembly GCA_045531285.1 of Eubacteriales bacterium. Taxonomy (GTDB): domain Bacteria; phylum Bacillota; class Clostridia; order Oscillospirales; family SIG627; genus RGIG6353. The sequence goes on along the minus strand of JAZSDT010000006.1, from coordinate 13,996 downwards.
ATCGAGAAAATTCCTATAGGGTATTCAATGTTTCACGTGAAACATTGAATACTTTCGCTTTATCTGGGTACAATTATAAAGCGGAGGGATTGCAATGAAATACAAAGCGACAAGAAAAATAGAGCGAAAGCAAATTAAAGCATTAATGATTTCCGGTCAAATCGAAGGACATACGATTTTACCCGAAGGAGTAAAATCGACAAAATATGAAGAAATAATACCTAAGATCCTTGCTTTAGAAGAGGATTCCAACGTCAGCGGAGTCTTAATACTGCTGAATACAGTGGGAGGCGACGTAGAAGCAGGATTAGCAATTGCCGAAGCTATAGCAGGTCTATCCAAGCCCACTGTATCGCTTATATTAGGCGGAGGACACAGCATAGGTGTACCATTGGCAGTTTCGGCAGATTATTCCTTTATAACGCACACTGCATCTATGATAATACATCCCGTAAGAATGAACGGTGTAGTGCTGGGCGTACATCAAGCCTTTGATTATTTAACCAAAATGCAAGACAGAATCAATTCATTTATTACCGCACATTCCAGTATAAAATCAGAAGAATTAAGAAATCTGTTGTTAAACACAACAGAGATGTCATGTGATATTGGAAGCATACTATACGGAAAAGAAGCCGTGGAAGCAGGAATAATCAACAGCGTCGGCTCAATATCAGATGCACTGAACACTCTTAAACAAATGGCAGCAAAGGAAATGTAAACTTTTTGCATTTCCTTTATTTGTGCCCTAATGCGACATTTAATTCGCTTGTTTACCTTTAAAATTTTTAAAGGAGGTAGACTTTATGGAATTAATTAACGTAAAACTCGATAGGTTGATATTATTAAAAACATCAGAAAGAACAGACAGAGGAGAAATAGTCACCCTGGCACGAAGTATAACAAAACACGGAGTTCTTGTGCCTTTAACTGTAAAACGGATTTTGCACACAGACAGGTACGAGGTAGTATCGGGCGTAAAGCGCTTTTATGCTTGTCGATTAGCACGTCTGAAAACCGTGCCTGCTCTGGTAATTGAAGCAGAAGCTCCAATATCAAGACTAATTATTAAAAGAAACGAGAAGCAGGATTGGTTTGAAGAAGCAGAGGCAATGAGAAGCGTTGTATTAAACGAAAATTTATCCGCAGAAGACGCCGCTGAGCTTACAGGTTACACTGAAAGGCAAGTACTATCTTTATTAAGACTTACAAAACTTGGCGAATTTGAAAGGGAACTGGTAAGAAGAAACAACGTTAGCAAAGATATTGCTTCAGAAGTTGCTGTGTTTGACGACATATGCAAGAGAACAGAGCTGCTTAGTGAAGCAATTCGTTCCCGTCTAAAGCTTACAGAAGTTGTTGCTATGTGTGAACGAGAGCGACAGGGAAGAAGACAAATACTTCAAAAAGCCAACAGAACTCCTAAATTTCGTGATATACGTTTATTTGACAACACTATTTCAAGGGCTATAACACTATTGAAGGATGCAGGCGTCAAAGCAAGCGTTAAAACTGAACAAGCAAGCGGCGGAACGGAATATAAGATCAGAATAGAACATTAATTTACAATGTTTCACGTGAAACATTGTAAATTATACATTATTTATGTCTTTTCCATTGACAATTAAGAGAAAACTTGGTACAATATAATGTAATACAAAAACAAATACAAAGGACAAATAAATGAATATAATAGCTTTCGCTAATCAAAAAGGCGGTGTGGGTAAAACCACTTCCGCAGTAAATATAGCGGCTGATCTGGGTGTCCTGGGTAAAAAAACCTTGCTTATTGACTGTGACCCTCAAGGCAATGCATCTTCTGCAGTGGGAGCAAAAAGCTCAGAAACCACACTGTATGACGTTATGCTTTCTGGAACTCCAGCAAAAGATGCCATACAAAAAACCAAATTCAAAAATTTGGACGTTCTGCCTTCAGATATGAACCTTGCGGCTGCAGATATTGCCCTTGCCGACGAAAACAAGAGGGAAAACAAGCTAAAAGATGCTTTGGAACCTATTAAAGAGGACTATGACTACATAATTCTGGACTGTCCTCCGTCTCTCAGTCTTATAACGCTCAACGCACTTACTGCATCCGATTACGTTACAGTACCTATGCAATGCGAATATTTTGCCCTTGAAGGACTTTCTCAGCTTATTTTTACAATAAAACAGGTAAGACGTTTGTACAACCCGGAACTTGACCTTTTAGGCGTAATTCTTACAATGTATGACGGCAGACTTAACCTTACAGTACAAGTAATGGAGGAAGTAAAGAAGCATTTCCCGGGGAAAGTTTTCAAAAACTCCATTCCCAGAAACGTACGTCTTTCAGAGGCACCAAGCCATTCAAAGCCGATTTATTATTATGATAAATTCTCCAGAGGCGCACTCAACTATATGGAGGTTGCAAGAGAATTTATTCAGAGAACAGAAAACTAAACTGACAGGATAGAGGTAAAATGGAAAAGAAAGGATTAGGAAAAGGACTTGATGCTCTTTTTCTCGAAACAGATTCAGGCTCAGAGGTCCGAGAGCTTGACATAAAGAAAATTGTGCCGGACCCTGACCAACACAGAAAAACCTTCCACGACGAGACCATAAACGAGCTTGCCGAATCTATCAAGGTACACGGTATAATTCAACCGCTTATCGTTAGAAAAACAGGAACACAGTACAAAATAGTCGCTGGTGAACGAAGATACCGAGCATCTCAATTGGCAGGGCTTGAAAAGCTTCCTGTTATTATTCGAGACGATATTTCAGACAGAGATGCAGCCGAAATTGCTCTTATTGAAAATTTACAGCGCGAAGACCTTAACCCCGTTGACGAAGCAATGGGCTATGAAAAGCTCATATCTGACTTTGGAATTACACAGGAAGAGGCTGCTGACAGGGTAGGAAAGTCAAGAAGCGCCGTAACAAACAGCTTAAGACTCTTAAAGCTTCCAAAAGCTGTACTTGAAGCACTTCGCGACGGTTCAATATCAGCAGGCCACGCAAGAGCTCTTATTCCACTCAAAAATGAGGAAGATATACTTGAAATGGTGTCACGCATCATTTCTGAGGGCTTATCTGTAAGAGACACAGAAAACGAAGTACGTTGGACAGTTAATACACAGCCTGAGATAAGAGAAGAGCTTACACCCCCTCAGCCCAAGCCTTTTTCTATAACGGATGAGTATATTGCATCTGTTGAAAAGCTTGCTACCGAACGTATTATGAGGCGCGTGAAAATAAAGCAAACGCCCGGTAAATCCTCCGGTAAGCTCACCTTGAACTATTCTTCATCAGCCGACCTGGAAGAGTTGTTAACTATTCTTTGCGGAGAAGATTTTCTTGATCATTTAGACAAATAATTCATATATAAAAATTATTTGAAATAGAGAGGATTTGTTTTGGAACGAAATCGACGACCGTACAGTAACGTAGACTGGAAGACGTCAGACCAAATTGTCGGGTGTTCGCATATGCACTGTACAACCGACAAGGATTTTCACAGGTTTATCAACGAAGGTCTGGAATTCGCAACCTTTGCAAATTATTACCCTTCTGCTCCTTGGTATCCATTAAAAGATATGAAGGAAAACACCTTCAAATGCCGCCAAACAGGGTGTACGATAAACAACAAATATTCAGACAAAGAAATTGATTTCAACAAAGAAATAGAAAAATGGAAAAGTGAATTAAAGCCCGAAAAAGCAAATGAATTGCCTTTTAAGGAAGGAAATTACATATTCACCGATATTCCTCCCAACCTTCTTGAAGCACCAAATGCTGAATATCACAGCTTTACCGATACGCCGAATTCAACACACGTCGCATGTCCCGGAAGCAGATTTACATGTTGTACCTTTGACCGATATGGAGAATACGGACTGAATAAACATGGCTACGGTTTCGGTGTACGGCTGCCCTGGAGGGAAGGCTTTGACAGGATCCTTGATTCTCTCATAACCAAAGACGGGGGAGGCATAACGATAAACCACCCGGGCTCATCACACCTGCCCTTGGATCTTATCTGTCAGATGCTTGACTATGACCCAAGAGTCCTGGGAATTGAGGTATTCAATCACAACGATTCTGTGGATTTTTACTCATCCGCAGAGTCAATGTGGGATATAATTCTGTCAACAGGCAGACAGTGCTTTGGATTTTTTGTCGAAGATCACAATCTTGACAGAAAATGGAAAGGTAAAATAATACTCATTGCAAAGGAAAGAACCGCAGAAAGCTGTCTTTCAGCCATAAGACAAGGAAATTTCTACGGCGCAATGATCGACAACGGTTTAAGATTTGAATATATAAATTTTAACGGTGAAACTCTTCGTGCCAAAACAAACCGACCGGTAACATTTAAGCTTGCCACTAAGCTCGGTATTACAGCTTATATGCAAAACGTATGCGAATTTGAATATACAGTTAAAAAAGGTATGGAGTCACAACTCTGTTACCTGAGGCTCACTGCCCGCGAGGGAAGAGAATTAGAAAAATTATACGCACAACCATTTATGCTTATATAAACGAAAGGACATACAAAAATGCTTGACATCAAACTTATCAAAGAAAACCCCCAATACTTCAAGGATCGCCTTGCAACAAGAGGAAAGGACTTCTCGGAAGAGATAGACAAGCTCCTCCAGCTCGACACAGACCGCCGTGCGCTCATTTCAGACACAGAGGCAAGACGTGCTAAGCAAAACCAAATTTCAAAGGAGATCCCCAAGCTTAAAAAAGAAGGCAAGGATACCTCTGCAATCTTTGCGGAGATGAAGGAGCTTTCGGATTCCGTAAAGGCTGACACAGATAAAATTGCAGCTATTGACACCGAAATAGAGGATATTCTTCTCTCTATTCCCAACACACCCTCCGAAACAGTTCCCGTTGGCGCTGATGATTCGGAAAACGTTGAAGTAAGACGCGTTGGCACACCCAAGGAATTCGGTTTTGAACCTCTTGCTCACTGGGATATCGGCAAAAACCTCGATATTCTTGACCCCGATACAGCCGCAAAGGTAACAGGTACACGTTTCCATTTCTACAAGGGTCTTGGCGCAAGACTTGAACGAGCTGTTATAAACTACTATCTTGATACTCACACTTCAAATGGATATACAGAAGTATTTCCTCCCTACATGGTAAACCGTGATTCTATGCGTGGAACAGGTCAGCTTCCCAAGTTTGAAGAGGACGCATTCAAGGTTGCAAACAACGGCTATTTCCTCATTCCTACAGCTGAGGTTCCCGTAACAAATATGCACCGCAACGAAATACTTGACGGCGACAGACTCACTATCAAATACTGTGCTTACTCTGCTTGCTTCAGAGCTGAAGCGGGAAGTGCGGGACGCGACCAGAGAGGCCTTATCCGTCAGCACCAGTTCAACAAGGTTGAGCTTGTTAAATTCGCAAAGCCAGAAGAATCATACGACGAGCTTGAAACCCTTACAAACGATGCTTGTAAGGCACTTGAAGGCCTTGGACTTCCTTACAGAGTAGTTGCTCTTTCAACAGGTGATATGGGCTTCTCGTCGGCTAAAACATATGACGTTGAGGTATGGATGCCTTCATACAACCGCTACGTTGAGATTTCTTCTTGCTCCAACTTTGAAGATTACCAGGCACGCCGTGCTAATATTAAATTCAAGGAAACAGGTGATTCAAAGGCTCGCTTTGTTCACACTCTTAACGGCTCGGGTCTTGCTATCGGAAGAACTGTTGCTGCAATTCTTGAAAACTATCAGAACGAGGACGGCTCTGTTACTATCCCCGAGGCACTCGTTCCTTATATGAGAACCGAAAAGATTGAAAAATAACGGGGAATTTTATGGATTTTCTTATTGAAAATATAGACAGTATCCTTATTGTAGTTTATTGCTTCATAATCGGTATTGTCATAGCTTTTGCAATTTCTCTTGCAACCAAGAGCATCTACGGAAAACTTGTAGATGCTCTGGTGCACAATTCGGCAAACAGTCCCGACTGTGCAAAGACGTTTGAAGAGCTTGGAGTAAAAAACAATTTTATAATAAGCTCTGCTTTGTCACACAAGACAGTTTTGTCCTCGCTTATAAACAGCGATGACGGTATCAGGTTTTATATTCTGCCAGAAAAACAAAAGAAGGCACAGAGCCTTTTTGGAAAGGAAAAGCTTTCCGTCTGGTCAATTGTTATTGCTGTACTGCTTTTAGCATTAATTTTTTTGCTGTTTCATTATGCTGTTCCTAAATTCATAAAATAGTCAGGAGGTAATGACTTGACAGAGAAAAAGAAACTTCATCCACTGGCAATAATATTCATTTTTGCCTTGGTATTGCTTACAATAACCTTTGTCGTGCTTTATGCGTTTTTAGGCATTCGCTACATAAATGATAAAACACACGAATTAAAGTTTGTTGGCAGAGTTGAAAACGGTATTCCCGTATCAGGCAAGCTTTATTATTACAACGGCAGAGTAGCTACACTTGATGCCGAAACAAAAACCATAGAGGAAAACGGGGGAGACAAGTATATCGGTGCTCTTTCCGGTTATCTTCCTCACGGAAAAGGAACTCTTACCAAAAGTGACGGCACTATTTTTGAAGGCGACTTTTATGAAGGGTACTGTACGGGAAATGCAACAGTTACCTACGTAAACGGTGACGTATACATTGGAGAAATAGATCACGAAATAAGAGACGGTTACGGTAAATATATAAAAAAAGACGGAACCGTTTATGAAGGGGAATTTCGCAATTCCGATAAAAACGGCTTTGGAATAACCAAATTTTACGACGGTTCGGTTTATATCGGAGAATATATCGATTCTGTTAAAAGCGGAAAAGGTGCATATCTTTTTTCTGACGGTGATATTTATATCGGTGATTTTGTATCGGATAAGCGTACAGGAAAAGGCATATATATCTGGTCCAAGAGTGAGGAATATTCCAGTGAGTTTGAAACTCTTTTCAACGTAACGTTGGACGATAGCTTTAAATCAAGCTTTCTTGCTTACTTTGAAGGTGATTTCAGCCGTCATTTTATGGATACTACGGATCTTCCTGCGGCAACTACCGAAAACGAGTTTTTCATTACATTTGAAACTATTCTCTCAAGAAATCAACTTGAGTGCTACGTAGGTGAATTTGTTGAAAACGAGCTATCGGGAATAGGAAAATACCGTTGGCTTTCAGGCAGATTCTATGAAGGAAAATTTGAAAACGGAAGCATAATCGAAGAAAGCTCTTCTACGGAAGAAAACTAGGTCGGTATAAATTATGCAAGAAAAAAGATTCCAAAAAAACGATAACGGATTTATTTGTGCTGTTTGTTCAAAAGAGGTATCTCCTTTAGGATATACCTCGCGAAATCACTGTCCACACTGTCTTTCATCACTCCACGTTGACGTAATGCCGGGAGACAGAGCAAATGAATGCCGCGGTATTCTTAAGCCTGTACAAACTCTTCCGGATGCAAAAAAGGGCTTCATTATCGTTTTTAAATGTGAAAAATGCGGACAGACAGTCCGCAACAAATGTGCCGACGATGACGATATGAAATTAATAATAAAATTGACAAATCCGTTCTAAATATACTCCTCTAATAAAGAAGCGGTCAGCGACCGCAAGCAATTCTTTCCTATCCCAAGCTTTGCACTCGTTCAAAAAAGCGAAACGGCGAGGGTCTAATAATCGAGTAATTTCCTATACAACAAAAAGTGAGCTAAGATACTTTTTTAAAGATATCTTAGCTCTTTGTTTATCGCCTATTATTCAATTTATGGCAAATACAGCTTTTACAAGTGATATGTATGAATGTTACATTGTAATTGCTTTTATTTCTTTTTCCGCGTTAAATAATTCCAAAACCTTTACTGCATCAAGCTGGGCATCACCTGCAACCGACATAACGATTGTGAAGCAATTATCGTCACCAAGCGTTATTTTATTATCTCTGACAACTATATTGTTCTGCGCAAGAACTTTTTTGAATCTTTCCAATGCATCAGGCTTGTTTTCCAGTCTTACAACTACGTCAAAGGAGTTGTCATTTGCAAGGATTTTATCAAATCCGATAAGGAACGTGTGGAAAAGTATCTGAATAACGATTATTATTACCGTTGATACAACTCCGGTTATGTATAATCCGCAGCCTATTGCCATACCTACAGCCGCTGTAGACCATATTCCCGCAGCAGTTGTCAGACCTTTTATATTCGTTCCTTTTACAAATATCATGCCGGCACCGAGGAAGGATATACCTGTTACTACGTTTGAGGCTATTCTTGAAGCATCTGCTCTGAGTCCTTCATATTGCAAAATATCAATAAATCCGTATTTTGATATTATCATTATAAGAGATGCACCCAAAGCAACTATAACGTGTGTTCTGAATCCCGCATCCTTTTGACGCAGGGTTCTTTCTATTCCTATTGCTCCTCCGCAAATGCAGGAAAGCAATATTCTTACGAGATACATCCATTCAGACGAAGTATCTCTCATTATGTCCATAAATCCGCAAAAAAAATCTGCTAATGCTTTTTCCAATTTTATTTCTCCTTACAGTGTGATTTCATATATTGTATCACATCTTTTATAAAAAAACAAGTGTTAAATCTATGTAAAATATATTTTTTTACAATTGCAATATAATACTATTATTTTTTGTTATTAAAAACGTCTGAAAACTACTCTTTATTGTGGGAAAGTCTTGCATTTTATTATATTTTATGATATAATGTAGTGGTGAAAATATATTATATATGTAGAAAATTTCAGGAAAGGAAAAGAAATGGATTCATTAAACGAGATATGGGCGTGTGTCTTATCCAATATTGCCGGCAGCGGTGAGTTTTCAGAGCCCACCTACAATTTATGGTTTCGAGATCTTGAGCTTGTAAAGCTGACTAATACTTTTGCTGTGGTAGATACCAAAACACAATTAAAAAAAGATATCATTTCGTCAAGATATATTGACACGTTGGAAAAATATCTTTCAGACGTAATAGGATTTGAAGTTCCCATTAACCTTGAGGTTTATGAACAAACCACGTACGGCAAGGTTAAAATACTTGATGAACCTAAGAGACCTGCTTTTATCATAGATGACCTCCCTGAAGATCACGAAGGAATAAAGGGAGACGTAGACGAAGACGGACTTACACACGTAGCATACAATCCTGCTTATACCTTCGATAATTTTATTGTCGGAAACACAAATAAATTTGCTCATGCAGCATGTAAGGCAATTGCCGCAGACGCAGAGCATTCATATAATCCTTTGTTTATTTACGGCGGCTCGGGACTTGGAAAAACCCATCTGCTCTATGCCATAACAAATGAAATAATGCTGCGCCGTAAAAATACTAATGCTGTATACGTAAGAGGTGAGGATTTCGCAAATGAAATGATAAACTCACTGTCAAAAAAAGTACCTATGCAATATTTCAGAGATAAGTACAGAAAAGCAGACGTGCTTCTGGTTGACGACGTTCAGTTTATAGCCGGAAAGCCTTCTACACAAGAAGAATTTTTCCACACCTTCAATACACTTTATGAGGATAAAAAGCAGATAATTCTTGCTTGCGACCGTCCTGTAAAGGAAATCCCTTCTCTTGAAGAACGACTTAAAACAAGATTTGAATGGGGATTGACAGTTGACGTTCAGCCGCCAGACTATGAATTAAGATTTGCTATTTTAAAGAGCAAGGCAATTAAATTCGGTCTTGACCTTTCAGATAATATACTTATGTTCCTTGCAGATAACATAAAGGGGAATATAAGGCATCTTGAAGGAGCTATTAAAAGACTTCACGCTACGTCGTTGCTTATCGACACTAATCTGACCTTTGATAAGGTAAAAGAATGCTTACAGGATATGTTCTCTGATTCTGTTCCTTCCGGAATTACCATCGATGAAATTTTTGAAATAGTATCAAATAAGTACTCGGTTGCTGTAGAGGATATCAAGGGTAAGAAAAGAACAAAAGAGCTTTCAAATGCAAGACATATTACGATATATATTCTTCGTACCATTACAAATCTTTCTCTTTCAGACATTGGAGGATATTTTAATATGCATCACACGTCTGTTCTGTCTGCATATTCAAAGGTCAGTGAAGATATAAAAATAGATCCCACTCTTGAGCACAACATAAACGAAATGATACGAACCATAACAGGACAGTAAAAGTTGTTGATATCTCTGTGGATTCATATGTGAGAAAAACGTTTTTTCCACACGCAGTAAAAGATGATTGATAAACGGTTATATTTTGTCATTATTTAACGTTTTAAGCTTTCCACATCTTTTCCACAGCAAAAAAACCGTATATTTAACTATTTAAAGGGTATTTAGCGACTTTCCCACAGATTTAACATCCACTACTACTAATATTATATATTTAATATATAATATAGCCTGACCTGTTCTTTCAAAAATAAATTAAAACTGATAGCTGTGAGTGGAAAAACAATACATTTAAAAAAGCTGCATATCAAAAGGAGTTATTATGAAAATAAAAGCTGAAAAAAAACTATTGCTTGAAGCAGTTACACCTACACTTTGCGCACTTTCTACAAAAGCACTCATACCTGCACTTGAATGTATTTATATCAAAGCAGAAAGCGGAAAGCTTATCGTTACAGGTTACGATCTTGCAAAGGGTGTAAGAACCGAAACTGAAATGAACGTTGAAGAAGAGGGTTCTTTACTTCTCAATGCACAGAAGCTCAGCTCTATTTTAAGAACGTTGCCTGACGGAATAGTAGATATAACCGTTGATAAAGATCAGAAGGTAACAATTGTTTCAGGAAAAATAAAGTTTGAAATATTGGGACTTCCAACTGACGGATATCCCTCAATTCCGGAGCTTGTGGGTGACAGAAGATTTGAAATTCCAAAGGGTATACTTAAGAGACTGTGTCAGCAATTACTGTTTTCTGTATCAGTTGATGAAAAGAGACCGGTGCTTACAGGTATAAATTTTGAGATCAACGGCGATAAAATAACTCTTGTTTCATGTGACGGATTCAGACTTTCAATAAGAAACGAAACAGTAAAATCTGACGAGCTTATGAAGTTTATAGTTCCCGGAAGAACACTTTCTGAACTTATGAAGCTTCTTGATGACAGTGATGATACAATTTCTGTGGAGCTTACAAACAAGCATATAATTATGCATTTTGATAATTTGTATTTCTTCTCAAGACTTATTGAGGGAGATTATATTGATTATCTCAAGCCTATACCTAAGGATACAACAGTTGAAGCAAAAGTAAAAATTGATGATATGATAGCAAGCTGCGAAAGAGCAAGTCTTGTAATTGATGAAAGGGTAAAGAGCCCTGTTAAGATTACTGTTGCGCCCGGAAGTCTGCTGTTTTCGTGTGACAGTGTAAACGGAAAGGTAAGAGACGAAATTCCCGCAAGCACAAACGGCGCAGAGCTTGATATTGGATTTAACAATAAGTATCTCCTTGATGCACTTAGGGCAGCAGCATTAAGCGGAGACGACGAGGTCATCCTCAGAATGAAAACGCCGCTTGTGGGAATGAGTATACAGCCAATAGATCATGATTCATATTTTTATCTTGTACTCCCTGTGAGACTTAACGATGAGAATAATTGAGCTTAAAGCAGAAAATTTCAGAAATATAGAAAATGAAAAAATAGAGTTTTCAAAAGAAACTAACCTTATTTTTGGAAACAATGCCGAAGGAAAAACAAATATAATCGAGGCTATATATTATTTTGCAAATTCAAAAAGCTTTCGTACCTCCAGTGACCGAGACCTTATAAGATTCGGTACTGAAAAGGCAATACTTACAGCTCTATTCGAGGATGAAGGAAGAAATTGTAAATATGAAGTTGTAATATCAAAAAATAATAAAAGAGAATTTTATTACAATAAAGTAAAAATTACCAAGATGAGTGAATTTTTTGGTAATTTCAGGGCTGTTCTTTTTGTACCCGAGCATCTTAAGATCGTAAAAAACGGACCCGGTGAGAGAAGAGCATTGCTTGATGCTTCTCTATGTCAGCTAAAAAAAGCGTATATTTCAGATCTTTACAGATATTCAAAGCTTTCGTCCGAAAAAAACGCTATACTTCGGGATTATAAAGGTACGGAAGCCGAAAATACAATGCTTGATATTTATGATGAAAATATAATAAAAAGCTCTGCAAAAATAACTTCTGTAAGACGTGAGTATGCAAACGAGCTTTTTGAAAAAGCAAAAAAGCATTTAAAGGATATGTCGGGTGACACCTTGAATTATGAATATAAAATGTCAGGAGTGTCAAGTGACAAGGAAGCTTTAGATTTTTATTCCACGACTATCCCTTTATCGAGAAAAAGAGACGTAATATATCATGCAATGACTGTGGGAGCGGGAAGAGACGATATTGAAATATCGGTAAACGGAAAGAATCTCAGACAGTACGGCTCTCAAGGACAGCAAAGGTCTGCAGTAATAGCCATGAAGCTTGCAGAGGGCGAGATAGCCGAAGAAAAGACGGGAAGCTCACCGATTTATCTCTTTGACGATATACTTTCCGAGCTTGACGAGCGCCGCCGTGAATATATTCTTTCAAAACTTGAAAATAAACAGGTTATCGTTACGTCCTGTCTCGGCGACGAAAAAGACATATATGGCGGAAAAAGAATATTTGTTGAAAAGGGAAGGTATGTATAATGCGCAGAATTTGCGTATTTACAAAAATATACAATGTCAATATTTTTACACGTAGGTAACAACAAAAGTTTAAGGACGGCAAATATAGTGGGAATTTTTGATATGGACACGTCAACTGTATCAAAGGTATCCAGAGATTTTCTTGCAAAGGCACAAAAAAAAGGTGAAGTAATTAACGTAACCAATGAAATACCAAAGTCATATATACTGACCTGTAAAAAGAAAGAAAGGAAGCAAAATGTTATAGTTTCACAGCTTGCTGTGCAAACGTTGAACGAAAGGCTGAAAAGGAAAATATAGTGGAAGAGAATAAGAATATCACAGAAGAATACGGCGCTGGACAAATACAGGTACTTGAAGGTCTTGAAGCTGTAAGAAAAAGACCTGGTATGTACATCGGTTCTACTTCACAAAGAGGTTTGCACCATCTTATATACGAGATAGTTGACAACTCTATTGACGAAGCACTTGCTGGACACTGTAATCATATTATAGTTACTCTCGAAAATGACGGAAGTGTCAAAGTAGAGGATAACGGTAGAGGTGTACCTACAGGTATAAATGAAAAAACAGGTACTCCTACAGTAGAAGTTGTATTTACAGTCCTTCACGCAGGAGGAAAGTTTGGTGGCGGCGGATATCAGATATCAGGCGGTCTCCACGGTGTAGGTGCATCTGTTGTAAATGCCCTTTCTGAATGGGTGGAAATTGTAAACTGTTATAACGGTGAAGAGTATACAGAGCGTTTTGAAAGAGGAAACGTTGCACGTCCTCTCAAGAAGACGGAAGCTAAAACAGAAAAGCACGGTCTTACAGTAAGATTCAAACCAGACCCCGAAATATTTGAGACTGTAGAATTTGACTATACAACCGTTTTGAACAGACTTAGAGAACAGGCATTTTTGAATGCAGGATTGAGAATAGACCTGATAGACAACCGTTCTGAAGAGGACAAGATAGCAGGCTCTGAGGCAAAAGACTCGGCTGATGCAATACTTAACGAAGCAAAGGGCGAGGATTACAATGAATTTGAAGAAAACGTTCACTATAAAAAAGAAGAATCGGTAAAGGTAAACGAATTCTGCTACGAGGGTGGTATATCAAGCTTTGTTGAATTTCTCAATTCAAAGAAGTCAAGTGAAGTAATTCACCCTGAGGTAATATATCTTTGTGCAAAGAAGGATATTATTACCGCTGAAGTTGCTTTGCAGTATAACGAAGGTTTTACAGAGCATCTTATGACATTTGCAAACAATATCAACACCATCGAAGGCGGTACACACGAAACAGGTTTTAAATCGGGTATTACAAAGGTATTCGTG
>JAZSDT010000177.1:0-11927 GCA_045531285.1 Eubacteriales bacterium | reverse complement strand
GCTATTCCGTAGGTGAGGCAAAGGCGGCAAGAAGCCCCGGACGCCGTGAGATAGGTCACGGTGCTTTGGCAGAGAGAGCTCTTGAGCCCGTTATCCCTCCCGTTGGGGAATTCCCCTATGCCATCAGACTCGTCTCCGAGGTAGTTTCCTCCAACGGCTCCACCTCTCAGGCATCTATTTGCGGCTCCACCCTCGCCCTTATGGACGCAGGTGTTCCCATCAAGGCTCCCGTTGCAGGTATCTCCTGCGGTCTTATCACAGAAGAGGACAGATGGATGACCATGATCGATATTCAGGGTCTTGAAGACTTCTTCGGCGATATGGACTTCAAGGTTGCAGGTACAAAGGAAGGTATCACAGCAATTCAGATGGACCTTAAGATCGACGGTCTTACTCCCGAGATCATCAAGAACGCTCTTGAAACAACTCACGTTGCAAGAAACCACATCATCGACGAGGTTATTCTCAAGGCTATTCCCGCATCACGTGAGGACGTATCCGCTTGGGCACCCAAGATGATCACCACCAAGATCGACCCCGAAAAGATAAGCGAGGTTATCGGTAAGGGCGGTAAGGTTATTCAGAAGATTTGTGCTGACACAGGTGCAAAGGTTGATATTGAAGACGACGGAAGCATCTTCATTGCGGCAATTGACAAGAATGCGGCTTACTCGGCTCTTGATATGATCAACGCTATTGCTCTTGACCCTGTTGTAGGTACGGTTTATACAGGTACTGTAACAAGACTTATGACCTTCGGTGCATTCGTTGAGTTTGCTCCCGGTAAGGAAGGACTTGTTCACATCTCCAAGCTCGACAAGAAGAGAGTAGAAAAGGTTGAGGACGTTGTATCTGTTGGCGACGTAATCAAGGTTAAGCTCATCGAAATCGACGATAAGGGCAGAATCAATCTCTCTCGCAAGGACGCACTTGAAGAAGTAGAGAAAACAGAAGAATAATCACTAAATACAAAACAGCGGTTTAAAAGCTCAAAAGAGTTTTTAAACCGCTATTTTTTTGTATGAATAGACGAGCTTTGCCAGCGGAGGCTCTCCGCCGTTTTGCGAGAGAATGCTTTTTAGCAAAAAGCACTCCCTCGCGCTCCCACGAAAAGCAATTTTGAAAGCTTCGTTAAGAATTTAACCTTGCCATCTTGCTTTACTTGGACACTGTCAGCGTATGGATAGGCGAGCTCTGCCTCGGCGGCGAGCCGCTGTTTTGCTTTCTAAAAAACACTTTAATACAACCTCGCCATCTTGCTTTATTTGGACACTATCAGCGTATGGATAGGCGAGCTTTGCCAGCGGAGGCTCTCCGCCGTTTTGCTTTCTAAAAAACACTTTAATACAACCTCGCCGTTTTGATTTGTTTGCACACTGTCAGCGTACGGATAGGCGAGCTTTGCCAGCGGAGGCTCTCCGCTAAATGCTGAATACGTATTGAGGAAGGTCGTTGAATGTAGTGGACTGCACTTCAATCAACGTCATTACGTCACTGTCCTTGTTTTCTTCAAAGATAAATACGTCTTCCCTGCACTGTACGGTGTATGCCGAATCCGAGTATATTGCATAGGTAAAAGCATAAAGTCCGTCGCTCATTTCGATATTCACCAGGGCATTGGACAGTGTTCCGTAGCCGTGAGCACAGCATACAGTATAGACACCGTTTTCGTCAGCAGTGGCATACGGTGCATTCGACAAAGCGTTTGCAAAGCGATTCAACACAGCCTCATCGGTGTATCCAAACTGCAGACTTACGTACTCCTTGAACTCTTCAAGGGTCGTGGTGAAAATAAAGTCCTCACTCAAAGCCATACGTGTGTGAACGGCAAGGTGCATAATGCTGACAAAGTTGACATCAGTGTTCAGCACGTCATCGGCTGTGGCAATGGGAAAGTTTCTATAATATTCCTCAATAAATTTATAGGTATTATAAAGGACGGGAGAAGCGCTCTTATCGGGCACAATTGCCTTTTGGAATGAAGCATATCCGTCATCGGGTCCGAAATATTCAATACCGAAGGCTCCTGTCTTGCGAGCAAGCAGAACGTAATCATATACTCCAACGGGGAAAACTTCGCTTTCGCTTTCACTTACGATGAATTTCACCTTTGTTTCAAGTCCGTCAAAGGGTGTGTCACCAAAATACTCTGTTACGACCTTTCCGCCGTCAATCATCACGTCAGCCTTTATTTTCATCAGCTCGTCTGTAGTATTTCCTTGCATATACAACTGTAAAACCTCAAGGTCACGCAGACATATTGCCGACAGAAATTCACGTGTCATCTGTTCGTTTGAAAGGTTCTCGTATATGCTATCATAGTCTCTTGCAGTTATTTTATACTCAAATTCCTCATAGCCCTCTTCGATAACGTCCTCGGGAGCTTCATTAGGGGTAACAGTCTGTGCATTGTCGGGCTGTTTGTCAACGGGTGGCTCTCCAGTAGAATCGGGCTGTTGGCTCTTGCAGGATACAAGCAATAAAGCCATAAGTACTACCAATAAAGTTTTTTTCATAATTGTTTCCTCCTTATGCATTGTATGATGCTCTGGGTACGTTGATAATTGCATTTCTTTCAACGTTCACAAGCCTCATAATATCGGTGTTTTCGTTTTCTTCAAAAACCAGTGTTACGTCCATACACTTTTGCAAATATGCCATATCAGAATAGAATTCGTAGTTTATATTATATCCCTTATCGGTCTTGTCAACTCCCGTTATACGACAGGCATAGGTTGTGGCACACTGACCGTAGGAATAGACGTATTTTTCTTTTTCAACGTCGTAGTAACGTTGGAGCTTTTCCGTTATTTCAGGGTAGCTTCCCTGCTCCGCACCAAATCTGTCCAACATATATTTTTCAAAATCCGCAAGGGTGAATCCGTCAAGTCTTATTACAAGATTTTCATACACGTCAAGCTTTATCAGTTCGAAAAGCTTGTCAATATCGGGAGCGTCTTTTGTTTCATACATACACCAATCAAGGTATCTGTCGGAAAATACAAGTGCATCCTTCAGCTTCGGGTCGTCGGATTCCGGCAGGTTGTCATTTAGCTCCTGCCCCACCTTCTTTATGCTTATAAAGGCAGGGTCGGGCATGTAATTCGAGGTAATTTCATATTCGTGCTCTCCTACAGGGAAGGTAGCGTTATCGCTTTTTGTTACCTTTATTTTTACAACTGCCTTACATCCGTCCCACTCGGCAGCTTCCGTTTCGCCAAGCTCATAGGTCATAGCGACTCCGCTGTAATCGTGTCCCCAACCGTTTGTGTACACGTTTACAAGCTCAACGTTTTGATATACGAGAGCGTCCAGAAAATGTATCAAACGGTTTTCCACCGACATTTGCCATATCATATCATCGTACTTTTCCTGACTCTGTCCAAGGCTGTTCCTGTACAGAGGCAAAATTGCCTTGAAATCGGTCTCCTTGTCAAGCTCATTGGGTGTTACGGTCTGGGATAACGCGACGTCATCGGATACCTGAACCTCCCTAAAGTCGGGCTCCTCCTTGCAGGACACAAGCAGAAGCATAAGAAGAAAAGCCAATAAAACCGTTTTTTTCATAGTCACTCTCCTTTCGCTCTTGCAATGCTTCGGCACTGAATATCATCAACTTTATTATAAAGTATTATACTGTAGGTTGTCAATAGCCTTTACGTATATTCTCAAAGCTGTATTTTTGAGCAACGCTGAACACGTAACTCTTTTCAATAATTCCGTCGGGCAAGACAGAAGCCGCTATGAGCTGTTCGGGGGTTACGTCCAGGGCATCCGCAAGGTTATAAAACACCTCCAGAGTAAAATTATGCGCCATATTTGGAGCTTCAATTCGGCTTAACAATCCACGGCTTATATGCGCCTGGTTTGCCAATTCATCCTGGGACATTCCGCGTATTCTCCTTAAAGTAGAAATTGCTATTCCCAGCTGCACAAATCTATCCGTATTTTTAAACTCAACGTCCTTGCTCATACGATAACCTCTTTTGCAAATATTCCAATATAATTGTACTTTTTTACAGAAAAAGTTTCAGCAAAAATCGGATAGCAATTGACTCGTTTAGGTAGCAACCGCGGGCAATACTTGCCTATCCAAAGCTATGCACACATCCCCCCAAAAAAAACAAACGGTGAGTTGTGTCTTGTTAAAACCTTAAAATAGCTTTTCGAGGGAGCGTGAGGGAGTGCTTTTTGCTAAAAAGCACTCCCTCATAAAAAAACGGCAAGGCCGTTTTAATGCAATTTCCTAGCATATAAAAAAGCGGTCAGCGACCGCCGGCAAATCTCGCCTACCGTAACCATTAGGTATATCCCTACAATGCGAAACGGCGAGGCTGTTTTAATGCAATTTCCTGGCATATAACTCCGCTTTTTTACTAGATTAATCAATTACAATAGATTCTATCGTCTGGTCGATCATTGGACGGTCACGTCCGTCTGTTCTGACACCCGCTATCTTATCAACGGTCTCCAGACCCTCTGTCACCTTACCGAAGGCAGCATACTGACCGTCAAGGTAGGGAGCATCTGCGTGCATAATAAAGAACTGGCTTCCTGCAGAGTTGGGGTCCATTGCACGAGCCATGGAAATAACGCCTCTCTCGTGCTTCAGGGGGTTATTAAAGCCGTTTGCGGCAAACTCGCCCTTGATATGATGACCGGGACCGCCCATACCTGTTCCCTGAGGGCATCCGCCCTGAATCATAAAGCCGGCAATGACACGGTGGAAAATAAGTCCGTCATAGAAGCCTTCGTTTACAAGGTTTACAAAATTCTCTACGGTAACGGGAGCGATATCGGGGTAAAGCTCAAGCTTTATAACACCACCGTCAGCCATTGTAAGAGTTGCTTTTACTGTGTTTTCCATTGTCTGTTTCCTTCCTTACTTTTCAACTCTTGCTTCAAGGTATTCAACAAGGTCGCCCACACTGAGAAGTGTGTGGATGTCCTGCTCTTCGATTTCAACTCCAAACTTGTCCTCGCAAAGTACTACAAGGTCTGCAAGCTCAAGTGAGTTAAGCTTAAGGTCGTTAATAAACTCCGCATCAAGTGTTATAAGCTCAGAAGGAACGTCAAGCTCCTCTTCAAGTGCTGTTTTGATTTCTTCAAACATAGTCATTCTCCTTTAGATTCTTTTAATCTTTTTCGTTGTAGTTTTTTCAAATTCAGTTTTTCTTATCTCAATGCCTCTGATCTGCTTAAAAATCGGAAGCTTCTTATTGAGCTCTTGGATTTCCGCCTTAATAATGTCCTTGATTTGTGAAATATCCTCTATTCCCTTTTCTTTTGCTAAATCAAAATTGGGGAATATCTGGGCAGTAATTACCGTATCGCCCGAAGCGTTGGGCTTGCCCAGTACGATACATTCCGACACAAGCTCTATTCTGTAAATGTGTTCCTCCAATTCCTCGGGGAATACGTTTTTACCGTTGTCAAGAATAATTATATTCTTCTTTCTGCCTGTAATGTATATAAAGCCGTCCTCGTCAATGTAACCTATATCGCCCGTTGAAAACCAACCGTCCTCGTCAATGACCTGTGCGGTAAGCTCGGGAGCGTTGTAATAGCCCTTCATAACGTTTGGACCTCTTACAATAATTTCTCCCTCGGTATCTTCCGGTGAAAGCTTGTCTATCTTGACCTCTACGTCATGAACGGGAAGTCCCACCGAAGCATATTTCTTCCAATGGAACGGACACACCGATACAAGAGGTGAGCATTCGGTAATACCGTAGCCCTGTACAAGATTGATTCCCAGCTCATCAAAGCCCTTGACGTATTCGGGAGACAGAGCAGCACCCCCGCATACGATCTTCTTAAGTCTGCCGCCGAAAGCCGCGTTTACCTGTCCAAAGAACGTGGAACGAAGGTCAATGTTTGCATGTCTGAGAACGTTGCTTATTGCAATGCCTCGCTTAAGCTTTTTGGTCTGGTTGTTTTTGGATGCAGTATCCCATATTCTTTTGTACACTGTGGTAACAAAAAGAGGAACAAGTATCATCGCCGTAGGCTTGAACAGCTGAAGATTCTTTGTAAGATACTTCATACTGTCGTTGATGCTGACGGTTGCACCCACAAGTACGGGAGTAAGTATACCGCAGGTCATCTCATAGGTGTGATGTAACGGAAGTACGGACATAACCACGTCCTTCTCGGTAAAATCAAGCATACGTGCCGATGAACGCACTGCAGAAACGATGTTATTCTGAGAGAGAACAACACCCTTCGACGTACCTGTAGTACCCGAGGTGAAAATAATTATAGCATCCTCGTGTACGTCTATTTGAAAATCCGTATATTCGGTAAAGCCCTCGCTCAGCAGTCTCTTTCCTCGTTCCACAAGCTCTGCTGTGGTAAGGAAGTTTTCGTTCTTTTGCTTTGTTGAATCGTAGTCTCCGATTCTTATGAAATATGAAATGCCGCCTTTGTCCGCAAGGCTCTCAAAATACGGCTGGAAGCGTTCGGAATAAACAACTGCGGAAACCTCGGCAAGCTCCAGGAATTTGCCTATTTCGTCCTCGGTAAGCTCTTTGTCAAGAGGCACAATAATTGAACCGCCGTTGACTGTTGCAAGGTAAGTAGCTATCCACTCCTTCGAGGTCTCGCCTATTACGGCAATCTTCTTACCCTTAAGTCCAAGAGAATAAAAAGCGGTTCCAAGTCTGTCTGTATATTTATCAAAGTCAAGATAACTTACGTCAATAATCTCGCCCTTCTCCTTGCCCTTATATTTGAGATATGTCTTATCGGGCATAAGCTCGGCTGCTGATTTCAGAAGCTCTTTCAGATCGGAAAAAGGTCTGCGTTCATAATCAGGATATCCTTTTTTCATAATTTCTCCTTTCTGTTCCTCTGTTTATTATATTGTTTATTATGTGATTTGTCAAGATTTGTTTAAAATTTTTGCTTTTGCCTTTACAATCCCGAAACAATGTGTTAATATGATAAGGTCAGAAAAAGTCGAAAGGAACGCTTGTATGCTTCATATAAATATTGTTTTACACGAGCCTGAAATACCACAGAACACAGGCAATATAGCACGTACCTGTGCTGTGACCGGTGCAAGTCTTCACCTTATTGAGCCTCTGGGCTTTGAGCTTGACAGCGCAAAGCTGAAAAGAGCCGGGCTGGATTACTGGGATAAGCTAGACGTACACCGATATTCCTCGATTGAGGAGTTTTTTGAAAAAACTCAAGGCAACTACTTCTTCTTTACCACAAAAACCGACAAATCCTTTGCCGACGTAAAATACGAAGGAAACGTTTATCTCATATTCGGCAAAGAAACAAAAGGTCTACCAAAGGAGTTGATAGACGCACATCGTGACAGTGCCGTACGTATACCCATGAAAAACGATTTGAGATGCCTTAATCTGTCAAACTCTGCCGCCGTTGCAGTCTACGAGGTCTTACGGCAGAATTCATATCCCGATATGATATGACCTTCCGTACTTTCTGCATAAAAAAGCAAGGTTACAACAAACAGTGAGATATTAAACGCCGACACCGAAACAAGATACAAAGAAAAAAGTGCAAGTAAAAAGAGCGTAATGCGTGAAAGGATACGTACAGTCCTTTCGGCATCGTACAGCTCTTTTTTTGTTGCAAGCAATGCTGTCAGTGCTGCCCCTCCGTCAAGATTGGATATGGGCAAAAGATTGAATATTCCGTACAAAGCATTGGACAGCATAAGGAAAAACAGCTCTGCAGTAAAACCGTTTCTCAGAAGAATGAAAAACAAGACCGCAAAAGCCAGATTGACCAAAGAGCCCGAAAGAGCCACTGCAGCCTCCTTGGGATAGCTGATAAGCTTTTTTTCCAATATCAATGTGCCTCCGAAAAGTCCCAGCACAATAGCCTTTGCACGAACGCCGAATGCCCTGAGCATAACAACGTGCCCTGCCTCGTGCACAAATGCCGAGAACAGCATAAACAGGACAAATTTTGCCTCGTTTGTAATAAAAAGAGTTGCAAGAGTTATAACAAAGGACATCTCCACACGTATCTTCAAGTCTCCACTCCCCTGTCATCCATGGAAAATACCTCTACTACCTTCTCGTTTTCAAGCATTTTTGAAATAAGTCTTGACTCCGCTTCCTCAAGGCTTGTATTTTCCCGTCTTGCCGAGAGCAAGGCTATTATGAAACAAATGATTACTACAATAAGCTTTTTTGGCAAAAAAATCCCTCGCATATAATTTTTTGTAATTATATGCGAGGTTCTTTGTTTTAATTCTTAATTTCCCTTTTTCTTAGAAAAGATATACCAGAATGAGCCCGAAAGGAATATGGAGGAGTAAAGACCTGCAACTATACCAACCATGATGGGAAGTGCAAATTCCTTTATAGAGTGAACACCGAGAACGTATATCATTCCAATTGTAAAGAGAGTGGTAATGGTAGTGTTAACAGAACGCATAAGAGTCTGACGCACACTGACATTAATTATAACGCCAAAATCTGTTCTGCCCATTTTTCTGCGATTCTCACGAACTCTGTCAAAGAGGATAATAGTAGCATTGATAGAGTAACCGAGAATGGTGAGCATTACGGCAATAAGATTTGAGCTTACCGGAATTCCGAATATAGAGTATGAAGCGAAAACGATAAAGATGTCGTGAATCAGGCAGAGCACTGCCGCAAAAGCAGATCTGAGCTCAAAGCGAACGGCAATGTACACAAGCATCAACACTACTGCAATGGACGTTGCCACAACAGCCGATTGCTTTATCTCATCCGAAACCGAAGCACTGATTCTTGATTCCGAAAGCACCTCAACGGGTGTTGTGCTTCCGTAAACGTTATTTAACGCCTCGTAAACCTTGGCAATAACCTCGGGAGTCGTGTCTGCCGCCTTGATGATAACACAGCTTGAATCGTCACCGGACTTCTGAAGAGAAGTAACAGTAATGCCGTCAACAGCGTTAACAAGACTGCGTACCGAATCAAGCTCCGCTTTGTCAAGAGCGGTATGAAGGTCGTACTGAAGGGATACTCCGCCTGCAAAGTCGGTATCGAAATTAAAGCCGTTAACAACCATGAACACAACGCCGATAATAATAGCGGCTGCCGCAATGATAAGCCAAAGCTTGCGAAGTCCGACTATTTCCATTTGGTCTTTTGTAATCAGTTTCATTATATCCCCTCCTTTTTTATATTCCGTAAAGCTTGGGATTTGTCAAGCCAAGCTTTGCAACGGTGGTCATTATAAAGCGTGTAACAACAAGAGCGGTGAACATAGATGCTACGATACCGATAAACAGTGTTATTGCAAAGCCCTGTACCGTACCTGTACCGAATATCCAAAGCACTACAGAGGCAATGATAGTGGTAACGTTACTGTCTACAATTGACGTAAAGGCTCCCTTGAATCCCGACTTAACAGCCGAGATAGTTCCCTTGCCCGCGCGTATTTCTTCCTTTATACGCTCATTTATAATTACGTTGGCGTCTACTGCCATACCTATGGACAGGACTATACCTGCCACTCCGGGAAGTGAAAGGTTCACCTTTGTCACAACCAATACGATGGCTTCAATTGCCATATAAGCTGCAAGAGCTATTACCGATACAAAACCGGGAAGTCTGTAAACGATAATCATAAAGAGTGCTACAAGTGCAATTCCTATTGCTCCTGCCATTATTGCTGTTTCAAGAGCCTTTTCGCCAAGTGTGGGGCCGACGGTATCGGCACGTATTTCTCTGAGCTTGAAGGGAAGCTGACCCGAGCTGATGATGCTTGCAAGGTCCTTTGCGCTTTCCTCGGTAAAGTTACCTGTTATAACTACGTCCTCAAGCACAAGCTGTTCCCATACGTAAGGCTTTGAAACCTCATCGTCATCCAGCATAATTCTGATGTAGTTCTTTTCGCTTGAGATATTCTCCTTGCTTGATGCCGCAAGTGTTGCGTCAGCAAACTTATCTACTGCATCCGATTTCAACGTCAGCTGTACAAAGTGTGCGGGAACTACTGAATTCTCGTCCACGTAGTCGTACATGTTCTTTGCAGACTTGATATCGCTTCCTGTGAGAACCACTGTACCGTCAGCCGATACGAAGGTAAGCTCACCTGTGTTTCCCAGAAGATCTCTTGCCTTGCTGATGTCCTTCTCCTCGGGAATCTCGATTTGTATTCTTCCCTCGTCCTTAAGCTGTGTCAAAGACGCTTCCGTGTAGCCTGCCTTTGAAAGTCTTCTGGTAAGTACGGCTACAACGGCATTATAGTCATCACTCTCAACCTTTGATGCATCCTCCAGGTCGGGCTCGTAAACAAGCAACGTTCCTCCTGCAAGGTCAAGACCCTTGCGGATAGCACCTTCTTCAAAAACGCCGGGCATAAATTTTCCTATGCCGCAAAGCGCAATATATGCCGCTATAGCTATTATTAGCAACGAGCATATAAGCTTAGTTAAATTCTTAGCCATTTTTATATTCCTTTCTGAAAATAATCTTTTGACAGTATACTACATTTTAAAGAAAAAGTCAACCTTTGGTTTTTTAAAAAGATGTAAGGGTATGTCATGCTCGAGGTGTAATATAGTGTACTCAGAAGGATGCGCAAACTTCATAATACAAACGCTATATAAAAGCGGTCAGCGACCGCCGGCAATGCTCGCCTATCCAAAACTTTGCATATGTTCAAAAAAGTGAGACGGCGAGGGCGTAATAATCAAGAAATTTCCTATAAGGTAAAAAAGCGGCTAGCGGCCGCCGGCAAATCTCGCCTATCCAAAGCTTTGAATAAAATGGAGCTATACTACCAAAACAATGTGATTCTGAGGCTTGTGAAAAACATTAAGCATAGCAACAAAAGAGATGGCTTTTGCCATCTCTTTGTTGTTATTTTAACACGTCTGCACTTATCCAATCGAACGGGGCGCAAACAGATTCTATATTGGGATAATATACTGTTTTTCCGGTTGACATTTCTTTTATATAATAACCACCTTTTATATGATCGCGGTCATCCCAGTAGGCTTCATACGTTCCGCTGAAATCCGTAGTAGAGTATGCGAGATATTTTCCGTCCGGAGATACTACAGCATTGAATGCAAACGGCAGTAAACGATGCCATTCATTTAACTCTAAATCCAATATATATGTGCAACGAGATGACATAAAATCTACGTATTCGCCGACATAACCATATTCGCCCGCCAAGATTTCTACAAGGATATGATTTTCATCTATTATTTGCAAAACGTCCATATCCATAGTTTTGTTTTCATCTTCGGGAAAATCTCTTGGCACAGTTATCTCGTAAAGCATTCTGCTCATATCCGGTGAATGAAACGTATATATGACTTTTTCTTCATCATATCTGCCGTTTATATACCTCTTTTGAATTATTAAAGCGTCGTTATAGTTACGAGGTTTCCCATTAAAATTAACCACATCATACAGAACATCTTTTCCGATTATATCGTAGTCAATTACTTCGGTTTCCACCTTGGGCTCTACCACAAATGGAGGCTCTTGGTTATATTTATCATAATACGGCTGTTCCTCAATGCCCCAATACCTGTTATACGCTTCTTTGCCTTCCTCGAGACTGTGGATACCGTTTCCGATATAAGCAACTGCGGTGAACCAGCGTAACGATGTCAGCGTAGGAAGAGAATACTCTATTCTCAAAGCATTATCCCCAAAGTCAAATTCATCAAAATCTACTATGTTTTGCGGTTCATAAAGATCTGTATATGAACCGAAGATAAAATCTTCCGGAAGTTCAAGAGTATATTTTATCGTATTCTCATCAGCCTCGGGGAGCATTATTACGTCTTCTTCGGGCTCTTCCGCCTCAGGCTCGTTGGGAGTTACTACTTCGGGCTCATCGGGAGTGACGACCTCAGGCTCATTGGGAGTTACCACCTCAGGCTCATCGGGGGTTACCGTTTCGATGTTATTCGGCGTTGCCTCGGGAACGTT